>JAJQID010000147.1 GCA_021199405.1 Lachnospiraceae bacterium | reverse complement strand
GCGTAATGCCCAGTGAATACACGTCGCTCTTTTCATCGCTGTAGCCGCCGCGCGCCTGCTCCGGAGACGTGTAATGCACACTGCCCATTACATTGGATGTCACCGTGTTGGATGTGGCCGCCTTCGCGATGCCGAAATCCGTCACCTTGACCTTTCCTTCCCTGGAAATAATGATGTTCTGAGGCTTGATATCCCTGTGAATAATATGATTATTATGGGCTGCCTCGATTCCCATGGCCACCTGAATGGCGATGCTGACAGCCTCTTTATAAGAAAGTCTCGCTTTTTTTTCAATATATTTTTTGAGAGTGATGCCCTCCACCAGCTCCATCACGATATAGTGGATGTCATCCTCTTCCCCAACATCGTAGACATTGACAATATTGGGGTGCATCAGTCCGGCGGCAGCCTGTGCTTCCACCAGAAATTTGGATACAAAATTGGCGTTCTCGGAGAACTCCTGTTTCAGCACCTTGACGGCCACATTCCGATTCAGCTTCTGATCCATGGCCTTATAGACGTCGCTCATTCCGCCCGTGCCTATTTTTTCAAGAATCTCATAGCGGCCGCCAAGCAGCATTCCCATTTTAATCATCGTGCCTGTCCTCCTTTTTATTCAAAGGTCGGGCCAATATCACGGAAATATTGTCTGCCCCGCCATTCTCATTGGCGTTTTTTACAAGCCTTGCACATGCCTCCTGCATGGACTTTTCCTGATAGACCACGGATAAAATCTGCTCGTCCTCCATCATATTGGTCAGGCCGTCTGAGCAGATCAGAATAATATCCTCCGGCAGGACGTCCACGTAAAAAAAGTCCGCGTTGGTTTTGGGAAAGGCGCCCACAGCCCGGGTAATATAATTCTTTTTGGGATGGTTTCTGGCCTGATCCCGGTTGATGGTGCCGTTTCGCATCATCTCCGCCACGTAGGAATGGTCTCTGGTGACCTGCACCATGGTATTCTCCCGGATCAAGTAAAGCCTGCTGTCTCCGATATTGGCCACTGTCAGCTGACTGCCCATACAGCAGGCCGCCACCAGCGTGGTGCCCATACCGCTGTAATTGATATCATGCACGGACTTTTCATAGAGCTTTTTGTTGGCGGACTCGATCGCTCTGGTCAGAAGCTGCACCGGATCGGTCTCCTCGGCAGCCGGGATTTCGCTTTTAATAATCTCAATGGCCGTTCTGGAGGCATAATCCCCTGCCTTATGTCCTCCCATACCGTCCGCCAGAAGCAGCAGGTTCGGCAGACTCCCCAAAGGCTCTGTCGTAATAAACACGCTGTCCTGATTGATTTTTCTTTTTCTGCCGATGTCAGAAACGTAACAGGCTTCTAACATATATCAGGTACTCCTTCATCATTCATGGTGATATTCCTTTTCTCTCAGTTGTCTTCGTCTCAGCTGTCCGCAGGCCCCGTCGATGTCGCGGCCCATTTCTCTTCTGATTGTAGCATTTATCCCGTTTTGGTCAAGCAAATTTTGAAAAGCTTTTACCTTAAGGGGTTCCGTTCCCTGATAATCCCGCTCCTCAACAGGGTTGACAGGGATCAGATTCACGTGACAGGACCCGCAGCCGCTGCCCTTCAGCAGCCGAACCAGCTGAACGGCTTCCTCCTTATTATCATTGACGCCTCTGACCAGGGAATACTCAAAGGTCAGCCGTCTGCCGGTTTTTTCAAAATAATATCCGCAGGCGTCCAGCACCTCCCGCAGGGAATAGCGGTAAGCCACAGGCATCAGGCTCTTTCTCTTCTCGTCTGTGGGTGCATGCAGGGAGAGAGCCAGAGTAATCTGCAGTCCCTCATCAGCAAGGCGTCTGATCTGAGGCGCCAGGCCGCAGGTAGAGAGGGTAATATTGCGCTGGCTGATATGCAGTCCCCGTTCATCGGAAAGCATACGGATGAATCTGACGACGTTGTCATAGTTGTCCAGAGGCTCCCCTGAACCCATAATCACCACGTTGCTGACCCGCTCTCCGGTTTGTCTGGTAATAGAGTAAATCTGGTCCAGCATTTCTCCGGCCAGAAGGTTTCTCACAAGGCCGTCCAGGGTGGAGGCGCAAAATCTGCAGCCCATGCGGCAGCCCACCTGGGAGGAGACACAGACGCTGTCTCCGTGATGGTATTTCAGCCAGACGCTCTCAATACAGTTGCCGTCCGCCAGGGAAAAAAGGTATTTTCGGGTGCCGTCAATTTGAGATTCCTGCATCATCTCCTGACGCAGACTGGTGAACTCAAAATTCTCCCTCAGAAGAGCTTTCAGGCTTTTGGGGAGGTTGAGCATGTCGTCGTAGGAGGCGGCGAGCTTCTGGTGCATCCATTCATAGAGCTGTCTGGCTCTGTATGGGGGCTGGCCGAGAGCAGTCAGGGTCTGGGTCAGTTCGTCTATTGTCTGGCTTTTGAGGTCTTGTTTCATAATTCCATTTAGTTTCCGGGTAGGACATTGAAAAAAGCACGGCTCAAAACTATCGTTAATCTTCGCCTTAGCTTTTTTCAATGTCCTACCCTGCTGTAATGCAGTTCAAAATCTAAATAGGGCTATCTTGGCGCTCTGCTTCCAGGGAGAGCACATCTTTTCTGAATCTGCTGATGAAAAAGCCGTCGCACTCGTCCTGGCCGGGGAGCAGCTGTATGTAGCCATCCTTTGCAGATTCCCGGCGCAGCTGCTGAGGAAGGTATTCTTCGATACTCTCCGGAAGCAGGCCGAGCTCTTCCATAATGTAGGTGCGGTTGTCTTCATTTTCCAGAGGGTCGATGGTGCAGGTGCTGTAAATCAGCGTGCCTCCGGGCTTTACATAGCGGCTGACCACAGTGAGAATCTGGCGCTGAAGCTGCTGCAGCTCCAAAAGGCTTTCCGGAGTGACATGGTAGCGGATATCCTGTTTTTTGCCCAGGATTCCCAGGCCGGAGCAGGGAAGATCCGCCAGCACCACATCTGCTTTTTCTTCCATACTCTCATCAAAAACCAGAGCATCCCATAATTGAACCTCCAGCCAGTCAATCTGAAGCCGGCCGGCATTCTCTTCCACTGCGGAAAGCTTGAGATCAGACACATCCCGGGCCAGCACTCTGCCCTCCGGGCCGGTCCTGTCAGCGGCCAGACAGGCTTTGCCGCCGGGGGCTGCGCACACATCCAGCACGAAAGCTCCGGGCCGGATGTCCGCCACTTCCACGCAAAGCATGCTGCTGACGTCCTGCACTGCGAAAAGTCCCTGAGAATAGCCGGGCAGACGGTGAACCCCCTCCAGATGAGTCAGGCAGCAGGCATAAGGCAGGTACGGATGAGGACTGCTTTCCACACCCTGAGCTTCCATCTGTAAAAGAAGCTCCCTTCTTTCCTCCGCGCTCATAAATTCTCTGAGACGAATGGTCACAGGCTGGGGCTTTTCAAAGGCGTCCAGCATTCCTTCAGTCAGCTGATCTCCCAGCTCCCGCCTCCATTTTTCCACAAGCCAGGCTGGGACAGAATGAGTAACAGACCAGTATTGGGTCAGGTTTTCCTTCGACGGCACCGGAAGCGTCCCCTGTTCCTTCCCGGTTGCCGCGCTTCGCAGCACCCCGTTCACAAATCCTTTTAAATTAGAAAAATTCCTCCTGCCCGCCAGCTTTACCGCTTCATTGATCGCCGCCCGGTCAGGCACCTGCTCCATAAACAGGATCTGGTAAAGGCCGCTGCGAAGAATTGCCCGGATCAGAGGCTTCATTTTTTTCACTGGCGTGTTGGAATATTGATTTAAAATAAAATCCAGATAAATCTGTTTCTCCAGGCAGCCCTCGGTCAGGCGTTTCAGAAACGCCTTGTCCCGCCGATCCAGATAATCATATTTATTCAGAGCTCCTCTGACCAGGTCGCTGGAAAAGCCTTCGTCCTTTTCCACCGCCATCAGAAGCTCCGCCGCCAGCTCCCTGGTGTTTACTGTATTTGCCATTTGCTTCTCTCCGGCTTCCGGCTCACGACTGTTATTCCAGTTTCATCCCCAGCTGTACCATTTTCCCATAGCCCAGCAGAAAATCTCTCACATTCATCCGTTTCTTTCCCGCAGGCTGCACCTCCCAAAACCGCAGCGCCCCGCTGCCGCAGGCCACTGTAAAGCTCTCGCTGTCCCGGGCGATGATGACGCCGGGAGCAGCTTCGCTGTCTCCTCCGGAAATGTCCGATAATTCAGGCGAGGTTTCTGTACTCTCCCAGCGCTGCTGTGCCTGTTGAAGAGAGATATCCGATGCATCCGTCAGAGCCTGTACTCTCCAGATTTTCAGCTGCTTTTCTCCCAGGAACGTGTAAGCGCCGGGCCAGGAGTTTAAGCCCCGCACCAGCCGCTCCAGCTCCAGCGCTGATTTTGAAAAATCCAGATGCCCCATTTCCTTGTTCAGCTTCCCGGCATAGGTGGCCTTTTCCTCCTCCTGAGCTACCGGGGTCAGCTCCCCCCGTTCCAGAAGCTTCAGCGCCTCCACAATGGCCTGTCCGCCAAGCTCCGTCAGAGCGTCAAACAGGCTGTCGCCGGTCTCATCCTCTTTTAACCGATATTTTCTGGTATACAAAATATCACCGGTGTCCACCCCCGCGTTCATCTGCTGGATGGTAACCCCGCTGTACTGATCCCCGTTGATTACCGCCCACTGGATGGGCGCGGCTCCCCGGTATCTGGGCAGCAAGGATGCATGAACATTGATACAGCCGTATCCGGGTATATCCAGAATCTCCTGAGATAAAATCTGCCCGAAAGCGGCCACCACAAACACATCTGCCGTCAGACCCTTCAGCTCCTCCACAGCCTCTCTGGCCCGGATTTTCTCCGGCTGGTAAACCGGCAGACCGCAGTGAAGCGCCAGAGTCTTTACTGCGGACATCTGCAGTTCTCTGCCTCTGCCCCTGGGGCGGTCCGGCTGAGTATAAACCGCCGTCACCTCGTGTCCGGCGTCCAGAATCTTTTGCAGACAATGAGCTGCAAAATCCGGCGTTCCCATGAAAACAATCTTCATCAATTACTCTTCCTCTTCTTCCTCGTCCGGCACATCCTGAAGCGGCCCCTCCGCCTTTTCCACATAAAGATGGCCGTCCAGATGATCCACCTCGTGGCAGATGGCTCTGGCCAGCAGCTCCTCCGCCTCCATCTCAAACCATTCCATCTCCTTATTCTGCGCCCGTACCTTCACATGATTGGGGCGGGTTACCACACCGGTTTTGCCCGGCACGGAAAGACAGCCCTCGCTGCCGGTCTGCTCCCCCGATGTCTCCAATATCATCGGATTGATGAGCAGCAGCGGGTTCTCCCCGGTCACGTCGATGACCACGATTCTCTTCAAAACTCCCACCTGGGGGGCAGCCAATCCTACGCCGTCCGCCTCATACATGGTGTCAAACATATCCTCAATGAGCATTTTGTTGCGCAAAGTCATGGAGGTTACCTCCTTGGAGGTTTTATACAGGACCGGATCCCCGATCTCTCTGATTTTACGAAGTGCCATTGTCATTTCTCCTTGTAATCATATAATG
>JAJQID010000256.1 GCA_021199405.1 Lachnospiraceae bacterium | reverse complement strand
TAGCCATTTTTCGAAGAAAAATGAGCGGATTTCGAATGTTTTGAGGATTTCGGGAGCGCAAAGTGCGAAGAAATCCGGGGTATCATATGGGGCAAATACTTTTGACCCCAACAACATGATATTAAGCTGTCATGAATAATTCAGGATGAAGTATCTGTAAAAGTTTATTTACAAAAAAATTTACAAAAAATAAAATATTTTTACGAAAAGAGGTTGACAGACTGGTACCTTATTGTTACAATAACTTCGGAATTTGTAATAATTTCGTAATAATTTAAGAAGGCTGGTACGAAAGAGGAAGGCGAAATTAAAATATTACGTTACATCACAAAAATGGGGTTATTTTATGAGATATACAAAGGTAGTAGCAATAGCGGGAGCAGCGGCTTTTCTCATGTCAGTCTGGACGGTACCGGTAAGTGCGGGCACCTTTTCGGATGTCACACAGAATGTGGGCATTGCCAGCATTACCAGTTCAACCATTGATGAGGAGGACTGCATTCAGTATGCGGAAAGCGGGGAGAATAATCTCTGGGGATACACCAATCTGGGTATAGCGCAGGTGGACGGCAACTTAAATGTCAGGAGCGAACCTTCCACGGACGCCGGGATTGTGGGCAAGATGACCAACAACTCCGCCTGTGAGATTATCGAGGAGCTGGACGGCTGGTATCACATCACCTCCGGAGAGGTGGAGGGCTATGTCAGCGCGGATTACATATTGACCGGAATTGAGGCCAAGGTGAAGGCTTTAAGCGTCGCTTATGTGAAGGCTGTGGTACAGGTGAACGGTCTGAATGTACGTTCCGGCCCCGGAGAAGACTATTCTGTTGTGACTCAGGTGGCAACCGGTGAGGAGTTGGAGGTAGTGGAGGTAGCTAATGGGTGGGTTACCTGTACGCTGAACTCGGATACGGTTTATGTCAGTGAGGAATTTGTGGAGATCGTGGACGGTCTGGATACAGCGATGACCCTGAGTGAGCTGCAGTACGGCAGCGGCGTCTCTGATGTGAGAGTCGCTCTGGTGGAATATGCTCTGCAGTTTGTGGGAAATCCCTATGTGTGGGGCGGCACCAGCCTGACCAACGGCGCGGACTGCTCGGGCTTTGTACTCAGCGTTTTCGCCAATTATGGATACAGTCTGCCGCATTCCTCCGCTTCCCAGTCCAGGTGCGGGACTTCCATCTCGGTTTCCGATATCCAGCCCGGCGACCTGCTTTTCTATGGCAGCAGTTCCAGCAGCATCAGTCATGTGGCGATTTATATTGGCAACGGACAGATTGTACATGCCAGCGATGAGAAGACCGGCATTAAGATTTCCAATTACAACTACAGGACGCCTGTAGCTGCGGTGAGTATTCTGCCATAATAAAAAAATTGTTTACAAATTCATCTGTATGTGCTAAACTACTACAGTTGGATTGAGCCGGCACCCAGTAAAAGGAGACTCCGACCTTTACCTGGTGTATGGCGATGATAAATAATCAGGAGGATTGAATATGATTTCCAAGGAAAAGAAAACAGCAATTATGAATGAGTATGCCAGAACTCCGGGAGACACCGGTTCACCGGAGGTACAGGTGGCCGTTCTCACCGCCCGGATCAACGAGCTGACGGAGCACCTGAAGGCAAACCCCAAGGACAACCATTCCAGACGCGGTATGTATAAGATGATTGGTCAGAGACGTGGTCTGCTTGATTATCTGAAGAGGAAGGATATTGAGAGGTATCGTGCTCTGATTGAGAAGCTGGGTATCAGAAGATAGTAAAATGCATGGCGGGAAATGCCGTAAGCTTTCCCGCCGTTTGTGCGTTTATAGTAGAAGCCGCAGCATTGCGACTATGGAGGAGAAAGATGTATAAAAGCTTTACAATGGAACTGGCCGGGAGAACTCTGAGAGTAGATATCGGCCGCGTAGGCGCACAGGCCAATGGCTGTGCTTTCATGATGTACGGAGACACCACGGTGCTCTGCACCGCAACCGCTTCCGAGAAGCCTCGCGATGGCATCGACTTTTTCCCGCTCAGTGTGGAGTATGAGGAGAAGATGTATGCTGTGGGTAAGATTCCCGGCGGCTTCAATAAGAGAGAGGGAAAGGCCAGTGAGAACGCGGTACTGACAGATCGTGTCATTGATCGTCCCATGCGTCCCCTTTTCCCGAAGGATTACCGCAATGATGTTACTTTAGACAATATGGTAATGAGCGTGGATCCGGAGTGCAGACCGGAGCTGGTGGCCATGATCGGCACCTCTATCGCCACCTGCATTTCTGATATTCCATTTGACGGCCCCTGTGCCATGACTCAGGTTGGTCTGATTGACGGGGAACTGATCATCAATCCAAGCCAGGAGCAGTGGAAGAATGGAGATCTGAATCTGACCGTCGCCTCCACCGCCGAGAAGGTGATCATGATCGAGGCGGGCGCCAACGAGGTGCCGGAGGATCTGATGATCGAGGCCATTTATAAGGCCCATGATGTGAATCTGACCATTATTGACTTTATCAATAAAATTGTGGCTGAGGTGGGTAAGCCCAAGCATGAGTATACGAAATATGTGATTCCGGACGAGCTGACTGAGGCTATCAAGGAGATCGTTCCTCCGGCGGAGATGGAGGAGGCTGTTTTCGCGGATGTGAAGCAGGTTCGTGATGAGAATATCCGCCAGATCACTGCAAGACTGGAGGAGGCTTTCGCTGATAAGGAGGAGTGGCTTCCCCTGCTTTCTGATGCGATCTATCAGTATCAGAAAAAGACCGTCCGCAAGATGATCTTAAAGGATCACAAGCGTCCGGACGGACGTGCCATCAACCAGATTCGTCCTCTGAGCGCGGAGGTGGATATCATTCCCAGAGTCCATGGTTCCGCCATGTTTACCCGCGGACAGACTCAGATCTGCACCGTTACCACACTGGCCCCTCTTTCCGAGGCGCAGAAGGTGGATGGGCTGGATGAGAATGAGACCTCCAAGAGATATATGCACCATTACAATTTCCCGTCCTATTCTGTTGGCGAGACCAAGGTCAGCCGCGGCCCGGGACGTCGTGAGATCGGCCATGGCGCTTTGGCGGAGCGCGCTCTGATTCCGGTGCTGCCCAGCGAGGAGGAGTTCCCCTACGCCATCAGAACCGTGTCCGAGACCTTCGAGTCCAACGGCTCCACCTCTCAGGCTTCCGTCTGCGCTTCCACCATGTCCTTAATGGCGGCGGGCGTCCCGATCAAAAAGCCGGTGGCGGGCATCTCCTGCGGGCTTGTGACCGGAGACACGGATGATGATTATATTGTACTGACTGATATTCAGGGACTTGAGGATTTCTTCGGTGATATGGACTTTAAGGTGGCAGGTACGAAGGACGGTATCACCGCTATCCAGATGGATATCAAGATCCACGGCCTGACCAGACCGATCGTGGAGGAGGCCATCCGCCGCACCAGAGAGGCCAGAATGTATATTCTGGACAATGTGATGCTTCCCTGCATCAGCGCTCCCCGTCCTGAGGTTGGCAAGTACGCACCCAAGATTATCTCCATGCAGATTGATCCGGAGAAGATCGGCGAGGTGGTGGGCCAGCGCGGCAAGACCATCAATGAGATCATTGCCCGTACCGGTGTGAAGATTGACATTACCGATGACGGTATGGTATCCATTTGCGGCACTGACAAGAAAATGATGGAGAGTGCGCAGCAGATGATTCAGACCATCGTGACCGACTTTGAGGCCGGACAGGTCTTCAAGGGCAAGGTGGTCAGCATCAAGGAATTCGGCGCTTTTATCGAGTTTGCCCCCGGTAAGGAGGGTCTGGTGCACATTTCCAAGATCTGCAAGGAGCGCATCAATCGCGTAGAGGATGTGCTGACTCTGGGCGATACCGTTACCGTTGTCTGCCTTGGCAAGGACAAGATGGGCCGTATCAGCTTCTCCATGAAGGATGTGGCGCAGTTTTAAGAGGTCTTTCAAGAGAGACGCGGCAGGGCTTTCAAAAGCCCTTCATGAAGGATGTTTTGAGTTGCCTGCAATAAGATAAAGGATTTCCCCGGGAGTGATGAAGCATTCCCGGGGTTTTGTCTGCACAGGTTACTGTAAATAGTATCCTGTAAGGAAATCCATTGTAAGGAAATCCATTGAATAAATCTCTTGATTTTGTGCGTGGTATCGGTTATTATTAGGAGGTGCTTTTGGGAGAGTTAGCGAAGTGGCCGTAACGCGCCGCACTCGAAATGCGGTTATCCTTTTTGGGTACGTGGGTTCGAATCCCACACTCTCCGTATAGAAAACAGTGTCTGGTCTTTGGAAACGGGCACTGTTTTTTGATTCTGTTCAGAAAGATTAAGAAAGAAGGAAATCATTTTTAAAAAGTTCGGTGTAAAGTGAAACCGGATGGATTTTTTTGCGTCATTTAAGGTAGAAGGAAAATGAAATATGTAAAAGACAGGACAGGGGGAAATGGTTTTGAGGGACAGTGAGATAGTGGCTCTGTACTGGGAGCGGGATGAAGAGGCTCTTTTGGAGACGGAGAAAAAATATGGGAGATATCTTAAAAAAATCGCCTTTAATGTGCTGGCGGATTTTGAGGACAGTGAGGAGTGCGTCAATGATACATATCTGAAAGCATGGAATTCCATGCCCACACAAAAGCCGGAATTTCTGTCGACCTATCTGGGAGCGCTGACCCGCAGACGAGCCATCGACCTGTTTCGCAGGAGGAACAGCCGCAGGAGGATTGGCTCTCAGTACGCTGTGGCGCTGGAAGAGCTGGAGGATTGTATTTCCGCAGGAAATATAACGGAGCAGGAGGTGGATGAGCATATTCTCAGAGAGGTGATCAACGCATGGCTGAAAACGATATCTCAGGAGGGCAGAGATGTGTTCATCGGACGGTATTATTTTCATGATTCTCTGGAGGACATCGCCGGATACTGCCGTTTCAGCGTGCCAAAGGTCAAGAGCATGCTGCATCGGCTCAGGCTGGGGCTGAAAACCTATCTGGAAGAGGAGGGCTTTTATTATGAATAAAAATGACATCAGTGACGCATTGGATTTTCTAGATGAGGATATGGTCAGGCACACGGAGATGCTGAGAAGGAATTGGACACAGCAGGAAAAGAAGAGCGGGCAGAAACGAGAGTGGAGGAGTTTTGGCGCCGCCGCTGCGGCCTGTCTGGTGTTATTTTTTGTCCTGATTGCATTGGTGGTGTGGATCAACCGGAGAGCTTCTGCAGGACAGGGGGAAGGCGGGGCGTCCGTGACGGAGGGCATGACGGCGAAGGAAGACGGGCAGTCCGAAACGGAGGACATGACGGTTTACAATTCAGAGGCGGAAGTCTCGGAAGCTTCTGAGGAGTTTGTGACGATTGAGACGTTGTTTAAGCAGTTAGAACAGGAGGAAGGAGCTTTCACTGAATCGGGTACCTTGGACACCATTCTGAGCAAGGTGGAAATCGGTGATTACGTGGGTTTGTACGAATTGGTTTTCTGGTCACAATCGGGAGACGGGGTTTTGTCTGAGAGCATGGGAAGCA
>JAJQID010000237.1 GCA_021199405.1 Lachnospiraceae bacterium | reverse complement strand
GCAACTTTTTTGGAGCTGTCTTTCAAAGTGGAAGTTAACTTTTCACTTCAGCATATTTTATAGAGCGATAAAATGACATGGAAATTTTTCCTATGCATAGAGATGCTTCCTTCACACATACTATCTCTGACGGAAGACAGTCAGGGAGGTAAGTATGGCAAGATTAGGTTGCGGAGTCAGCAATTGTATTTATAATCAGGAGCACTGCTGCTGCAAGGGCGATATCATGGTGGGCGGCAGAGACGCTGTCACAGAGTCGGACACATGCTGCGAGAGCTTTGCAGATCAGAGAGGCGATTTCTACGCGAATATGATGGAGAGCCCGAAGGAGATGATCCATGTGGACTGCGAGGCGGTGAGATGCATCTATAACGACAATTATAAGTGCAGGGCGGAGCAGATCAATATCCAGGGAGATCACGCAGATACCTGCGGAGATACACTTTGTGCCACATTTACAGAAAGGCAGTTGTAGGAAGCTGCAAAATATCGGCTTTTCTCATTGCATTTTTGGTGCAGTATGGGAAAAGCCGTAAATTTTTGCCGTAAATTTTTTTGCTGAAACTATAAAAATTGATTGACACGGAGAGAAGATTGTTGTAGAATACCTTTGTGTGTGGGAAAGTCACACGAGAACATCAAGCAGAGTATCCACTCTCACCCTGCGGCAAGTGCGCTTCAGGTGTTAATAGTTCTTCACAGGTCATGTTTGGATTCTGTGAATTACCTGGTGGATAGTTTGTCTTGCTATCTGCTATTTTTTTGCCATGAAAGCTTTGGCGACAGTCAGACGGCTCTTTTGACACGAACGGCCTGAAGCTGTCCTGTCGGCTTTCAGAAACTGGCAGCGGCTCAGAACCGCTGCAGGAGATTGAGGAGGAAAAGGCTATTAGCAACAATAACGAATGTCAGATCAATGAACAGATCCGTGACAGGGAGATCCGTCTGATCGGTGAAAACGGCGAACAGCTCGGGATTATGTCCTCGAGGGACGCACAAAAGCTTGCGGAGGAAGCAGGCTTAGATCTGGTGAAGATCGTGCCGAACGCCAAGCCGCCTGTATGCAGAATCGTAGATTACAGCAAGTATAAATACGAACAGGCCCGCCGGGAGAAGGAAGCAAGGAAAAAGCAAAAGGTAACGGAGGTCAAGGAGATTCGTCTGTCTCCCAATATTGATACCAACGACCTGAACACCAAAACCGGCGCCGCCGCCAAATTCCTGGCCAAGGGCGACAAGGTGAAGGTTACTTTGCGTTTTCGCGGCCGTGAAATTTCGCGCATGGCCCAGAGCAAATACATTCTGGATGACTTTGCCGCAAGTCTTGCAGAAATAGCCAATGTGGAGAAGCCGCCGAAGGTGGAAGGCAGAAGCATGACAATGTTCTTAGCGCCGAAATCCAAAAACAGCGCCAAAAAATGACAACAGGAGGAACTCAATATGCCGAAATTAAAGACAAAGAGAGCCGCCGCAAAAAGGTTTAAAGCGACGGGAACAGGAAAGTTAAAGAGAGCGAAAGCTTATAAGAGCCATATCTTAACCAAGAAATCTACCAAGAGAAAGCGCAATCTGAGAAAGGCTGCGATCACGGATCAGACAAATATTAAGAATATGAAGAAGGTTTTGCCTTATTTATAATTCGGTAGAGGAGGATTAGGAAATGGCAAGAATTAAGGGCGGTATGAACGCCAAAAAGAAACATAACAGAGTATTAAAGCTTGCGAAGGGCTACAGAGGCGCCAGGAGCAAGCAGTACAGAGTTGCGAAGCAGTCTGTGATGAGAGCGCTGGCCAGCTCCTATGCGGGCCGCAAGCAGAGAAAGCGTCAGTACAGACAGCTGTGGATTGCGCGTATCAATGCAGCCGCGAGATTGAATGACCTTTCTTACAGCAAGTTTATGCACGGCCTGAAGCTGGCGGAGATTGATATCAACAGAAAGATGCTGGCGGAGATGGCAGTGAATGATCCGGAGGGCTTTACTGCTCTGACACAGATCGCCAAAGAAAAGCTGGCTTAAAATTCAGACATAAATCAGGAAACGGTATGCTTTTGGGTACAGACACCCGTGCATACCGTTTCCTGATTTATGGATAAATAAGGTGTGAGATCATTATTTTGAATGAGAGGTTAATTTATGAGAGTATGGGAAAATCTGGAGCCGAAAGCGGTTTTTCGTTTTTTTGAGGAGATATGCGGCATTCCTCACGGCTCCGGCAATACCGCGCGGATCTCTGCTTATCTGCAGAAATTTGCCTCTGACCGGGGTCTCTGGCATCGCACGGACGGCTTGGGCAATGTGGTGATGAGAAAACCGGCATCCGCGGGCTATGAGCAGGTTCCGGGGCTGATTATTCAGGGCCATATGGATATGGTGGCAGTGAAAACTGACGACAGTGATAAGGATATGACTGCGGAGGGGCTGGATGTGGCCGTTGACGGCGACTATGTCTATGCGAAAAATACCAGTCTGGGCGGAGATGATGGCATCGCGGTGGCATACGGCCTGGCAATCATGGACGACGACAGTATTCCCCATCCAGCTCTGGAGCTGATCGTCACTGTTGATGAGGAGACCGGTATGTATGGCGCAGCCGCTCTGGATATGAGCGACATTCAGGGAAGGCGTTTCCTTAATATTGATTCGGAGGAGGAGGGCTGTTTTCTGGCCGGATGTGCGGGAGGCAAGCGGATATCCGCCTGCGTAGACCGTTCTCTGATGGAGAAAAAGGGCTGCCGGATGACGGTTCTGGTGGATGGCCTGCAGGGGGGACACAGCGGTTCTGAGATTCATAAGGAGCGGGGAAATGCCATCCTTTTGCTCGGCAGAGTGCTGGCAGGAATTGCAAAGGAAACGGAGCTTTCTCTTATCGGTATTTCGGGAGGAACGGCAGAAAACGTGATTCCCTCCCGGGCTGAAGCTGAGATTATGTGCGATGAGCCTGACAGAGTGCGTCAGGCAGCGGCCAAAATGGAGGAGGAGCTGAAACAGGAGTATGAGGTTCGTGATCCGGGTCTGCGGGTACAGGTGACTGTTGGACAAAACGGGGCCGGGATGGCGGACAGTCCTCAGGCTACCGCTTATTTTCTCAATTTGCTGACAGCTTTGCCAACCGGAGTGCAGGCCATGAATCCTTCCGTTCCCGGCATGGTGGAGACCAGCCTGAATCTGGGAGTGATTTCCTCTGACGATTCCGTCATCACAATACAGTACTCCATCAGGAGCAGTCTGGAGAGCGCCAAAAACGCACTGACAGACAGAGTAATGGCGATTTTTGCTCTGGCGGGTGTGAAGGCGGAGGCCGGCAGTGATTACCCGGGCTGGGCCTACAGGGTGAACAGTCCTCTCAGGGAAAAGATGGTCAGGGTTTATGAAAAAATGTACGGGGAGAAACCGCAGATTGCAGCGATCCATGCGGGTCTGGAATGCGGCCTGTTTCTGGGAAAATGCCCGGAGCTGGACTGCGTTTCCATGGGTCCCGATATGCTGGATATTCACTCGGTCAACGAGAAGCTTTCCATTTCCTCCACAAAGAGGGTATGGGAGTTTCTGCTGGAATTATTAAAGGATAAATCATAGAAAAGCGCAGTTATATTATGAATGAAGAAAAATTATCCGTGAAAAACAGGACAGTCTCCGCCAGCCGAAAGAAAGAAGGTTTTCATGGCAGTCCGGAGATCAAAAGTTCTTTGACCTGTTCGGTCTCAGGCAAATGCGGCGGGTGCAGCCGTCTGGATGTGCCTTATAAGAAACAGCTGAAGGAGAAGCAGAAGCTGGCGGCGGGATTGCTGAAGCCTTACTGCGTTCTGGAGGACATCCTGCCCATGGAGGAGCCTTATTTTTACCGAAATAAGGTTCACGCTGCCTTTGGCAGAGATCGGCGGGGAAATGTGATTGCGGGCACCTACGAGAAAAGCTCCCACCGCATTGTGCCGGTGGAAAAATGCATGATTGAGGATGAGGAGGCTCAGGCCATCATTCTTACCATTCGTGATCTTTGCAAAGATTTTAAAATCAAAATCTATGATGAGGACACGGGCTATGGACTTCTGCGCCATGTGCTCGTTCGAAGCGGCAAAAACAGCGGTCAGTATATGGTGGTGCTGGTGCTGTCCTCTTTGATTCTGCCTGGCAAAAACCACTTTCTGAAAGCTCTGCTAAAGGAGCATCCCCGGATCACAACAGTGGTCGTCAATGTCAACGACAGACGCACCAGCATGATTCTGGGAGACAGGGAGCAGGTAATTTTCGGAAAGGGATATATTGAGGATACTTTGTGCGGCAAAATTTTCCGCATATCACCCCGATCCTTTTATCAGGTCAATCCTGTCCAGACACAAAAGCTATATGATAAAGCGCTGGAATATGCTGATTTTCATGGGAATGAGTGTATTGTGGACGCCTACTGCGGAATTGGCACCATCGGCATCGTAGCTGCAGATCATGTCAAAGAGGTGATCGGAGTGGAGCTGAATAAAGATGCGGTGCGGGACGCAAGGGTCAATGCCAGACGAAATGATGTGTGTAATATTTCCTTCTATGAAAATGATGCCGGAAGATTTCTGACACAGATGGCAGAGCAGAAGGCAAAGGTGGACGCGGTGATTCTGGATCCGCCCCGGGCAGGAAGCGATGAGGCCTTTCTTGGCTCTGTGGCAGAGCTTGCTCCGGAGAAGATCGTTTATATTTCCTGCAATCCGGAGACGCTGGCCAGGGATCTGAAATATCTGACCGGAAAGGGCTATTATGCCAGGAAAGCCTGCGCGGTGGATATGTTCCCGCAGACCGCGGAGCACGTGGAAACATGCGTCCTCTTAATGAAGGCAAGCGAAGCGTAGCTTGAATTTAGAGGCGCAGTTTGCAAAGCTGGCATGTGTCCTCTTAGCGAGAGCGTAGCTTGAATGTCATATGTAAAAGGTACTTGATTTTTCAAATGGCGTTTAGTATAGTGAAGAGTAGTGTTTTTCATGAGAAAGCGGCGGAAAGATCCGGAGCCTGTCAGGATTTTTTGCTGCGGTCTGTATACAGAATTTGGGAGATGAGAAAATGGCAGAACTGGTAAAAGTGGCTTTGGACGCCATGGGCGGCGATGAGGCCCCTGGCGTAATCGTGGAAGCCGCAGTGGAGGCACTGAAAGCTTCCGACAAAATCAAGGTATTTCTGGTAGGGAAGGAGGACGCCATCAGGAGCGAGCTGTCCAAATATACCTGGCCGACTGACCGCCTGGAAATCGTCCATGCCGGAGAAGTGATTGAGATGGCGGAGCCGCCGGCCAATGCCATCCGCAAGAAGAAGGATTCCTCCATTGTGGTGGCTATGAAGATGGTCAAGAGCGGACAGTGCGACGCCTATGTGTCCGCGGGCAGCACCGGAGCCAATCTGGTGGGCGCTCAGCTGCTGGTTGGGAGGCTACCCGGTGTGGATCGCGCTCCTCTGGCTCCGTTTATTCCCACCTCAAAGGGAGTATCCCTTTTGATTGACTGCGGAGCCAATGTGGACGCCCGCCCTGCTCATCTGGTGCAGTTTGCCAGAAAGTTCTCCATCTATATAGATAATACCATGGGAA
>JAJQID010000199.1 GCA_021199405.1 Lachnospiraceae bacterium | reverse complement strand
GGAATACCCCATCAGGCTCTCGTCCACCGCATAGGCGGCCTCCCGTCCCTCTCTGATGCCCCAGACCACCAGGCTCTGTCCCCGGTGCATATCGCCGGTGACGAAGACGTTCTCCACGCTGGTCTGGTACTTGCCGGGCTCAGTCTTCACATTGGTGCGGGGATTGAGTTCCACGCCGAAAGCGTCCGCCACATAGGACTGACAGCCCAGGAAGCCCGCAGCGATCAGAACCACCTCCGCGTCCAGCCGCTGCTCCGTACCCTCCAGTGTTTTCATCACCATTCTGCCGGTGGCCTCGTCCTTCACCATGGCGGTGCGGATGGTGATCACGCCAGTCAGCTTTCCATCCTCTCCCTTCTCAAATTCCTTCACCGTGGTCTCAAAAATCCGGGGATCATGGCCAAATCTGGCAATGGCTTCCTCCTGCCCGTAATCAGTTTTCAGAATTTTGGGCCACTCCGGCCAGGGGTTGTTGACTGCCCGGGACACCGGGGGCTTCGGCGTCATTTCCAGCTGCGTTACGCTCTTACAGCCGTGCCGCATGGCCGTACCCACACAGTCATTGCCCGTGTCACCGCCGCCGATGATCACCACGTTTTTATCCTTCGTATTGATGAAATTACCGTCCTGCAGATTGGAGTCCAGCAGACTCTTTGTGTTGCGGCTCAGAAAATCCACTGCAAAATAAATCCCCTCGGCGTCTCTCCCCGGCGCATTGATGTCTCTGGGATTGGAGGCTCCGCAGGCTAAGATCACCCGATCATACTGACTCATCAGCTCCTGGGCGCTGATATCCACACCCACATTGACAGAGGTCTTAAATACCACTCCCTCCGCCTCCATGACAGCCACCTTACGGTCAATGATGCTCTTTTCCAGCTTCATATTGGGGATTCCATAGCGCAGCAGCCCTCCCACCCGGTCGCTCCGCTCATACACTGTGACGCTGTGGCCCCGGCGGTTTAACTGATCCGCCGCCGCCAGGCCGCTGGGTCCGCTGCCCACGATGGCGATGGTCTTGCCGGTGCGCACCTTCGGCGGCTTCGGGTCGGCATACCCTTTGGCATAGGCATTCTCAATGATGGCGTACTCATTTTCCTTTGTGGAAACCGGATCGCCGTTTAAGCCGCACATGCAGGCGTTCTCACAGAGCGCCGGGCAGACCCTGGAGGTAAACTCCGGAAAATTGTTGGTCTTATGCAGACGATTATAGGCCTGCTTCCAGTTGTTGGTATACACCAGATCATTCCACTCCGGCACCAGATTGTGCAGAGGGCAGCCGCTGGCCATGCCGGCGATCATCATTCCCGCCTGACAGAAGGGCACGCCGCAGTCCATGCACCTGGCGCCCTGCAGCCGCTGACTCTCCATCGGAAGATGCTCATGGAACTCATTAAAATGACTGATTCTTGTGGCCGGAGATTCCGCCGTGGAGACGGCTCTCTCATATTCCATAAATCCTGTTGGTTTTCCCATGCTTCTCTTCCTCCTCTACTTTCCCTTGACCATGTAAAAGGCTTCAATCTGCGCCTGCTCGGCGTTTAAGCCCTTCTCCTCCATCTGGACGATGGCAGAGAGCATCTTTTCATAGTCGTTTGGAATAATCTTTTTAAATTTAGGCAGATATTCTCCGAAATGATCCAGAATATATTTGCCCTTCTCCGAGTTGGTGTAGGCCACATGCTCACTGATCAGATCCTTGATGGCGCTGACATCATACTTGGAGGTAATTTCCCGGGAGGAAATCATGCCCTTATTCAGCCGCTTGTACAGGTCGTTATTTTCATCCAGCACATAAGCAATGCCGCCGCTCATGCCAGCCGCGAAATTCTTGCCGGTGGGGCCTAAGACCAGCACGGTGCCGCCGGTCATGTACTCGCAGCCGTGGTCGCCCACGCCCTCCACCACCGCGGTGGCGCCGGAATTTCTCACGCAGAAGCGCTCCCCCGCCACGCCGTTGATAAAGGCCTTGCCGCTGGTCGCTCCGTAAAGCGCCACATTGCCGATGATGATATTTTCCTCGTGCTTAAATTTACTGCCTCTGGGCGGATAAATGATCAGCTTGCCGCCGGACAGTCCCTTGCCGAAATAGTCGTTGGCGTCGCCCACCAGCTCCAGTGTCAGCCCTTTGGGAATAAAGGCGCCGTAGGACTGACCGCCGCTGCCGTTGCAGAGCACACGGTAGGTATCCTCCGCCACATTGTCACCCAGACGCTTTGTGATCTCACTGCCCAGAATGGTGCCGAAGGCCCGGTCCATATTCTTTACATCCACCTCGATGGAGCGCTTCTGTCCCTTGGAGATGGCCTTATCCAGCTGCTTTAATAATACCCTCTCGTCCAGCGTGTTTTCCAGCTTGAAATCATAAACCTGCTCGGGGATGAAGGTCACCTTCATCTCTCTGGCGTCGTAAGGATTATTTAAAATCTTATCCAGCGTAATGCGGGACTGTAAATCAGTCAGACCGCTCTTCACCTTCAGCAGGTCAGTGCGTCCCACCAGCTCGTCCACTGTGCGCACGCCCAGCTTTGCCATGTGCTCCCGCAGATCCTGGGCGATAAAGCGCATGAAATTTTCCACATACTCCGGCTTCCCCTTAAAGTTTTTGCGCAGCTCCGGATTCTGGGTAGCTACGCCCACAGGACAGGTGTCCAGATTGCAGACACGCATCATGACGCAGCCCATGGTAACCAGCGGCGCAGTAGCAAAGCCGAATTCCTCAGCGCCCAGCATAGCCGCAATGGCCACATCTCTGCCAGTCATCAGCTTACCGTCAGTCTCGATACGAACCTTATTGCGCAGGCCGTTCATAATCAGAGTCTGGTGGGTCTCCGCCAGTCCCAGCTCCCAGGGAAGTCCCGCGTTGTGGATGGAGTTTCTGGGGGCTGCGCCGGTGCCGCCGTCATAGCCGGAAATCAGGATGACCTGGGCGCCCGCCTTGGCTACGCCTGCCGCTATGGTGCCCACTCCCGCCTCAGAAACCAGCTTTACGGAGATGCGGGCGTCCTTGTTGGCGTTTTTCAGGTCATAAATTAACTGGGCCAGATCCTCAATGGAATATATATCGTGGTGAGGCGGCGGGGAAATCAGGCTCACACCGGGAGTAGAATGCCGGGTTTTGGCAATCCATGGATAGACCTTTCCTCCTGGCAGATGGCCGCCCTCGCCGGGCTTGGCGCCCTGAGCCATCTTGATCTGAATTTCCTTCGCACTGACCAGATACCGGCTGGTGACGCCGAAACGGCCGCTGGCCACCTGCTTGATGGCAGAGCACCGGTTTAAGCCGTCCCTGCCCACCGTCAGGCGCTCCAGATCCTCGCCTCCCTCGCCGGAGTTGCTCTTGCCGTGGAGATGGTTCATGGCGATGGCCATGGTCTCATGAGCCTCCTTGGAGATGGAACCGTAGGACATGGCGCCGGTCTTAAAGCGGGTCACGATGCTGTCCACGCTCTCCACCTCGTCCAGGGGCACTCCTTCCTCCGGATAATTGAAATCCATCAGGCCACGAAGATTGCGCACACCGCCCTCCTCGTTGATCATGTGGGTATACTGCTTAAACATTTCATAGTCTCCCCGCTGGGTGGACTGCTGAAGCATATGGATGGTAGCCGGATTATACAGGTGCAGATCCGCACCGCTGCGGCTCTTATGCTGCCCCGGGCTGTTTAAGGTCAGGTCGTTGTCCAGCTCCAGCGGATCGAATGCCATATCATGAAGCTCATTGATCTGATTCTCAATATCCTTCAAAGTGATGCCGCCCACACGGCAGACTGTGTTGGTAAAATATTTGTCAATGACGGCCTTATCGATGCCGATGGCTTCAAAAATCTTGCTGCTCTGATAGGACTGAATGGTGGAAATGCCCATCTTGGAGGCGATCTTGACGATGCCGCTTAAAATCGCCTCACGGTAGTCGCTCTCCGCCGCGTAATAGTCCTTGTCCAGCATCTGGTTGTCGATCAGCTCCTGGATGGTATCCAGCGCCAGATAGGGATTGACGGCGCTGGCGCCGTATCCTAACAGGGTGGCAAAATCATGCACATCTCTGGGCTCGCCGGTCTCCAGAATCAGGGACAGGCTGGTTCTCTTCTTGGTCTCCACAAAGTGCTGATTTAAAGCTGCCACCGCCAGCAGAGAGGGAATGGCCACATGGTTCTCATCCAGACCTCTGTCGGAAAGAATCAAGATGTTGGCGCCGTCCTTGAATGCCTTGTCCGCCTCATTGAACATACGGTTGATGCTCTTTTCCAGGCTGGTGGTTTTATAATAGGTCAGCGGTACGGTGGCCACCTTGAAGCCCGGCAGGTTCAGGTTCTGAATCTTTAACAGATCCGTGTTGGAGAGAATCGGGTTCTTCACTTTCAGCATGTGGCAGTTCTCAGGCTTTTCCTCCAGCAGGTTACCGCTGGTGCCCATGTGGATGGCCGTGGCCGTCACGATTTCCTCTCGGATGGAGTCGATGGGCGGGTTTGTCACCTGAGCGAACATCTGCTTGAAATACTGGAAAAGCGGTCTATGACTTTTGCTTAAGACCGGCAGCGCCACGTCCACACCCATGGCCGCGGTGGCTTCCGCACCGTTTTTCGCCATGGGAAGAATGGCCTGCTTTAATTCCTCGTAGGTATAACCAAAGGCCTTCTGAATTCTCTGGCGCTCTTCATAGGTATATTTCGGTACGCTCTTGTTTGGAATCTTGATGGAGCTTAAATCTGTCAGATTATTGTCCAGCCACTCGCCGTAGGGCTGGGCAGAGGCGTATTTTTCCTTGATTTCATCGTCGCCGATGACTCTCCCCTGCACGGTATCGATGAGCAGCATTCTGCCGGGGCGCAGGCGCTCCTTGACCACTACCTTAGTGGGGTCGATGGGCAGCGCACCCACCTCGGAGGACAGGATCATCTGGCCGTCGTCGGTGATCATATAGCGGGAAGGACGCAGACCATTTCTGTCCAGAACCGCCCCCATCACGTCGCCGTCAGTGAACAGGATAGAGGCCGGGCCGTCCCAGGGCTCCATCATGGTCGCATAATATTGGTAGAAATCCTTCTTGGTCTGGCTCATGGCCTTGTCATTGGTCCAGGGCTCCGGGATGGTGATCATCACCGCCAGCGGCAAATCCATGCCGGACATGACAAAGAATTCCAGCGTATTGTCCAGCTGGGCAGAGTCAGAGCCGGAGGCTTCAATGCAGGGCAGCACCTTATTGAAGGAATCCTTCAGATACACACTGTCCATGGTCTCCTCCCGGGAGAGCATCTTGTCGGCGTTGCCCCGGATGGTATTGATCTCACCGTTATGTACGATATAACGGTTGGGGTGGGCGCGCTCCCAACTGGGAGTGGTGTTGGTGGAGAAACGGGAGTGGATCATGGCGATGGCCGCCACATACTCCGGATCCTGTAAGTCTGAAAAAAACGTGCGCAGCTGCCCCACCAGGAACATGCCCTTGTAAACAATGGTCCTGCTGGAAAAGCTCACCACGTAGGTGTTGCTGGTGGACTGCTCGAAGACCCGCCTCGCCACATAGAGCTTACGGTCAAAATCGATGCCCTTCGCCACATTGGCAGGCTTCTGCACAAAGCCCTGGATGATATAGGGC
>JAJQID010000015.1 GCA_021199405.1 Lachnospiraceae bacterium | reverse complement strand
ACCGGGCGGATTCCGGACTTTCACCGGTTAGAAACGTGCGCCGCCAGGCGCACCAAAAAAACGCTCACGCAGCAACAACCCGCGTGAGCGTTTCGATACTTATCTTTTCAACTCTCCGTTCTCTTCCTCAACCTCATAAAGCTTCAACTTTACAATGATGATCCTTACTCTTCCTGTCATAACCGATACCTACCATCAGTATCCGACCGGTATGACGTTTCTTCTCCGCCATCTTTCCCTGAAATTTCAGCGTATACTTTCTGTCTTTTATCTGCTGAATTGCAGCTTCCGGCGTATCATCAACCTTCAGCTCCAGAATCAGTCCATCGTCCCCCTGTCTCTCCGGATAAAAAATAAAATCCGCATATCCCTCACCAGCTTTGCATTCCCGTTCCACATAATAACTGTCCCTCGCCGCAAGGTATACGAGATTCACAATCGCCGTCAGCTCCGTTTCATTATTATAATCCAAAAGCGGCGTCTCGGAATCATGCGCAAACTGCAGAATTTCCTCCATCGTCTTCGTATCCCCATCCAGCGTTGCCCTGAGCATACGACCTGACGCATTCGCCAGATTATAGATATATCCCAGACTCTTCTCCCTGCGGATCGTCTTGGCAAATTCATCCATCAATTCCTTATTCGGTATATGAACCTTTCCATCCTCGTAGTTTAAAAAGCCATACACCACCATTGCGGATAATATCTCATCTCTCGTACTCAAATGCATTGCCGTTGCCGCAAACTCTTCCACATCTGCCAAAACAGCTTCACCGGCGACCATCATCGCCACGTCTTTCTTTACTCCGTCAATATCATTTACAATATAAGTAGAAATTTCCGAATAGGGTCCTGTTGTTGTCCAATAGCTTGCAAGATGGTTATTGGTTAACGCCAGAACAACGGAACGCGGATTATACAGCTTCGTTCCCCCTGCCGTATGATAACCGTCATACCAAAGTCTTAAATCATCCCTTCCCACTGAAGGTTCTTTTTCATTCTTCAAAAAGCGCTCATACAATGTATCCACTTCATCATCCGAGAAGCCAAAGAATTCGCTGTATTTTGGCTGCGCTGCCATCGTATACTCCATAAAATTATTGATGGTCGAGCCACTTGAATACTTCGCAATCGGAAGAACGCCTGTCATATAACTTAAAGCAACGTATCCCGTTCCCTTCGTCAATGACGCAAGAAAGTTGATATAGCTTTCCTTATCATCATTCGTCGTATATTTCTTATGGAAGATGCAGTCCCATTCGTCAAAGATGAAAATAAACGAAGTTTTTGTCTTTTCGTGAATCCTTCTTAAATCCTGGACAACGGCAGCTCTTTCCCAGAATTTCACATCAGGAAATGCCTCATGCAAATCCTCCCGCAAAATTTCCGTTATGGAATCAATAAATTCCTGAAAGTTTCTGCTTATATTTGCAGCCTCACTGAAATCAATATAAATCACATCATGTCTGTTCAGATGTGCCAGGTATTTATCGTCACCGGATATTTTCAGAGAATTAAAAAGACAGCTGCTGTCAAAACCCCTGCTGAAGAAAGCGCCAACCATGGACGCCATCACTGATTTCCCGAACCGGCGCGGTCTTGTAATGCAAATGTGATTATTGCCCTGCTCAACAAGTGTAATCAATTCGGCCAGCATTTCTGTCTTATCTACAAAGTACGGTTTTCTCACTTCACTTTCATAAAGTGAATAGATTTTGCTGCTGTTAAGATAATATCCCATCCATCCGCACCTCCCCGTTTCATGCCTTATACACAGGATCTGTAAAAAGAAAACTTTAGCCTGACCTCATTCTAGCATAGACCCTGCAAATTTAACAGGCACTTTTGGGAATAAATTTATAAAATTCCGTCCGCCTCCTGAGGCGTATACATAGCCGCCGTCATAACCTGCTCCCCGTCATTGATAAAAGTCTCCACGCTGAACCGATCCAATATTAATCTCAGTAAGTGTGAATATTAAAGAGCCACCCGTTGCAGATGGCTCTTTTACGTTTCTGCTTAAATATGCTTCAGCTGTGCGTCTCGTCTGTCCCGCTTATTGCCTACGCCAGATCCTCCCCGTTGGTGGCGATCACCTTCTGATACCAGTAGAAGGAATCCTTGCGGCTTCTGGCTCCGTCGCCGGTGCCGTCATCCTGATAATCCACATAAATGAAGCCGTAGCGCTTCGCCATCTCACCGGTGGATGCGCTGACCAGGTCGATGCAGCCCCAGGGCGTATAGCCGATCAGATCCACGCCGTCCTCCTCGATGGCCTTGCCCATCTCCTCAATGTGGGAGCGCAGATAATCGATGCGGTAGCTGTCATGCACGGAGCCGTCCTCTTCCACCTTGTCGACGGCGCCCAGGCCGTTCTCCACCACCATCAGAGGCTTCTGATAGCGGGAATAGAAATACACCAGAGAGGAACGCAGTCCCACAGGGTCAATCTGCCAGCCCCAGTCGCTGGCCTTCAGATAGGGATTTCTCACGCCGCCGGTCAAAAGGTTGCCGCTCTGATTGGCCAGAATTGTCGGATCCGCGGTCACCACAGAGGACATATAATAGGAGAAGGTAATGAAATCCACGGTGCCCTCCGCCAGAATCTTCTCATCCTCCGGGGTCAGGCCAATGTTGATGCCCTTCTTCTCATACTGCTTTAAAATATTCTTCGGATAATAGCCCCTGGCCTGCACATCACTGTAGAAGTCCACGTCTACCTGACTCTGCAGCTGCTTCAGGGCATCATCGGGATGGCAGGTGTTCGGATAGGTGTGCCCGTAGCCGATCATATTGCCCACCATCAGGCCAGGATCGATCTCATGGGCCGCCTTCACTGTCAGAGCGCTGGCGATCAGCTGATGAAGCTTGGCCTGCTCGATCTTTTCCGGATCGTTGGTGGAAATGCCCGCCGCCATCCAGCCGCCCAGAGCGATGCAGTTGATCTCATTGAAGGTCAGCCAGTATTTCACCAGATCGTGGTACTCCTTAAAACAGGTAGTGGCGTAACGCACAAAGCAGTCGATGGTGCGCCTGTCCACCCAGGAATTCCACTTGTTGGTCAGCCCCACCGGCGTCTCATAGTGAGACAGGGTCACCAACGGCTCGATATTATACTTTCTCAGTTCCGTGAAAACAGACCTGTAAAACTCCACACCGGCCTGATTGGGCTCCAGCTCGTCACCGTTGGGGAACAGCCTGGTCCAGTTGATGGACATACGGAAGGTCTTAAAGCCCATCTCGCCAAAGAGCGCGATGTCCTCCTTATAATGATGGTAAAAATCGATTCCGTCATGGCTGGGATAATCATAGCCGTCAAAGCAGCCGAACACCGCTCCCTCCGGCGCCTTCATCTCAAACATCAGATCCGCCTTTACCTCGCCCTCTTTCGTTCTGTAGGTCACCTTTCTGGGTACCTGGCGGGAGCCTCTGGTGCAGCAGTCAGAGCTGCTGACGCCCTTGCCGTCTGCGTCCCAGCCGCCCTCAAACTGATTGGCCGCGGTAGCGCCGCCCCACAGAAATCCTTCCGGAAATTTGCTCATACTCTTACTCTCCTTTGCTTTTTTATCGTCGCATCCAGCGCTTATATGGTATATTTTACCATAATTCAGGCAAAAGCAAACCGGTTTCTGTGCAGTTTTTTTATTTTATGAAAAATATACACAAACCGGACAGCTGCGCTTAGCGCCGGCGATTGGCGATTACCTTGCAGGGACGCTGTGATGATTTGTCATAATATTGCAATAGCCAATACTATGCGACTATAACATATCTTTTCATAAATAAGTTCCTCCATCAAATTCTGATTGTCATGATTATAGCATTCGTTTCATAAAACCGTCAACTTAATGCCTGCTTTTGGAAGAAATCCGAAATAAAAAGAACTTCGACCGTGCATTCTGTCGAAGTTCTTTTGTATATATGGGACCAATGGGGCTCGAACCCATGGAAACACAAAAAATCAAGGTAGAAAGGTACTTTGTGCGCCCTCTTTTGAAGGTGTAATCAAAAGCGTAATCAGAACAGTTGTTCTGATAGGATTTCCTTAACAGCATCCATCAAGCCATAATAGAGAATAGAATCTTTTGTCCTTGCGGCCGGATGTGAATAAGATATAATAACTTTTTTCCCATCACGAAAATACCAGATTCCTCTTGATGTCATTTTCCATGCCGGTTCATTATCTGCATAACATATCTTAGAAAAAGCACCCTCTGTACCACAGCAAATGATGATGTCCGGATCATAAATGTCCATTTGCTTCCTGATAATTGGACTATATTCCTCCGCCGCCTGATAAATTTGTTTGCTGTCTGATATATAACCACCAGATGTTTTCTTTAAATTGATGGCAGCAATTTTTCTCAAAACATTTTTTCGTCTGGCCTCATTCTCTTTTTCCAGTTTACACCATGGAATTTCCTGTTCCCATGAAAAAATTCCTTCTGTCCACCTTGCTATATTATCCCATGTTTGAGGACGTCCACCATCTTTTCCGACGAAATCTCTCAAGTCCCAGTCTTTTCCGCCATTCACCTCTTTTAATACATAGACGATTTTATATCTTGCTGACAAATACTCCTGTTCATCCATAACACCATCAGGTATTACATACGGATTTTTCGCTTTCAAATCATCGAACAGCGCCTGTTCTTCACTTCTGATTGACATATCAAACCTCCTTTATATGAGAGTCTTCAAAAGATTTCCCTTTCCGATCTTTCGTCCGTTTCCATCTGTCGTAATATTTCTTGTTGAATCAAACAGTCCTACACGCTTTCCTCTTGCGTCTGTAAGTGTTTGATTTCCGTTCGGCATTGTTGATATGAAATAGGTCTTTCCTCCGGATGAAATGCGCTCCTTGGATTGTTTCCCTTGATTTCGTCTAGCTGCCTGATTTGCTTTTGCAGTTTCTTGTGCCCGCCTACCTCTATCAGCCGTTGTCGAAGGATTTCTTTTTAGATTTGACACCGGCGGAGTATTGTCAATCACTTTTCGGGCGGCACTTCCCATCGCATAAGAAGCAGCAACATCAACAGCAACCTTTCCGGCAATATTATCACCAACATCTTTATTCTCTCTCGTTGGAGAAGATTTTTGTGGCTGGACAATATGCTCGCCATGAGCATTCATATAATTTCTGTATGCCTTGTTATTTTCGTTCCACCATTCTGCTGTGTTGCCATTTTCCTGTATTTCTTTTTCTATCTGTAAGAGATATTTCTTTTGCTGCTTTGATGTCCTAATCATCATAACAAGCAAAACACTCAACGCTATGATTGCTACCGGCGGTATAACTGCCAATAATAAAATAACAAACATTTCTATAAGGCATAGCCATAAAATTCGTCTTGTATATTTTTTATATTCAGGACTAGCTACAGCAATTATCCTCGATTCTTTATTCCATGGATTTTCTTTTTTTGATTTGGCCATTTCTTTTTCTTCTGCTTTCCTCATTACTCGCGCAAAAAAATCAAGGTAGAAAGGCACTTTGCGCGCCCTCTTTTGAAAGTGTAATCAAAAGTGCAATCAGAACATGCGTTCTGAAGCATTGTATGATAAACTGAAATTTATTCATCCGGCTGCTGTCCATCATGAGCTAACCACCGACATTCTCCCAACT
>JAJQID010000112.1 GCA_021199405.1 Lachnospiraceae bacterium | reverse complement strand
TGAGGTAGCCTATGTCTGAACCCGGTACCATTCCCACCCTGCCCTCCTGCGGAATTGATTTCCTGACCGATTTCTGGCAGGAAAAATATCTGCAGGAATACATCCGCGACGGCGGCAGCAAAATGAAGTTCGTCACCGGCCGCAGCGGCAGCGGAAAAACTCACTTTCTTCGTCTGATGAGCAGCCTTGCCCGCGAGGAAAATTATAAGACTGTGTATTTTTCAGCCAAAGATATCTGGATGCACGATTTCCGGGAAATTTATGTGGAAATTTTAAGACAGTGCGACATTATGGATTGTCTGAAAGCGGCCAGCCTGTGCGTCATCCGGGAGATGGGCTACGACCCTGATGAAATTCCGGAGAACGCAAAATTCATCGATTATCTTTCTGAGAACGGTTCCGCTGACCCGGTAACCCGCAGAGAAATCCGCTCTCAGCTGCGCCGCCTTTTCCTGGACGACCCGCTTCTGGACAATAACTTCGCTCTGGCCTGCAGCATGCTCACCGGCAGCATTCTGGGATATCCCACTCTGGAGGAGCAGAATAAAGAGCTGCTTCTTCTATGGCTCCAGAGTGACCGCAACGTAAAGCTCTCCCAGCTTCGCACCCTGGGTTTTTACCCGGCCAAGATTACCAGATACAATGCCCGCAATATGCTTCGCTCCCTGGCGGAGGTTATCCACATGGGCGGCTATTCCGGCCTGTTTGTGGCCATAGACGATATGGAAATACTCACCAGCCGCACCAGCCTGGAAACTGTACACTATACAAAGATGAAGCGGGATGACACCTACGAAAGCATCCGGCAGCTGATCGATGACATCGACAGCATGCACCACCTTTTCTTTGTCTACGCCTTCAACCGGGAACTGATCGACAATGAGAACGCGGGACTGAAATCCTACCAGGCTCTGTGGATGCGCATCCAGAATGAGATCGTGGGCGAACGGTTCAACCGCTTCTCGGATATGGTGGATCTGGATCGCCTTGCCTTACAGGAATACACTCCAGAAATCATAGTCGCCATCTCCCAAAGTCTGGCCGAGCGCAGGCAAAATCAGATGAGCGCCCCTCTGGATGAGGAAAGTGCGAAGGCTCTGGCTCTCCAGGCCCGCACCGGAAACGCAGGCATTGCACAGCTCATCTTAAACGCGATGGAGGTGGAGAAGCATGATTGAAAAAAATAACGGCAAACCATATGATTTTGAAGCCCGGCATATGATCGAAGCTCTGCGCTCCGGCGTTCCCTCCCGGGCTGTAGGTGCCTGTTTTTCAGAAGCACGCCCCAAAATCATGAAGGAGCTTTCCGGACAGCTGGATCAGGTCTGTGAACATCACAAATCCGGCGGTAAAATCATCAGTGGTAAATACGGTGAAGGCAAAACTCACCTTCTGAATACCATTTTTAATATGGCCAGCTCCAACAACATGGTGGTTTCCTATGTTTCTCTGAGCCGGGAAACCCCTATGGACAAGCTCTATTTATTTTACCAGAAAGTTATTCAGAATACCTATCTTCCCAGACGCCAGCAGCCCGGCTTTATGCATGAGGTGGAAAATATTTCCCCGGGCAGTCCGGTAGCCAATGAAATGCTTCTCTACGCGGCCAAGCATCTGGAGACAGACAAGCTTTATTATCTGCTGCGTTCCTATCTGAATACGGAGGATGCAGACGAAAAATTCATTCTCCAGGCTGATATGGAAGGCGACTTCATTGCCAATGCGCCGTTAAAAAAGATTTATCGGCGAATTTTCGGCCAGCCGGCAAAATATAACGTAAACTTTACCAAAACGAAGCACTGCATGGATTATTTTCATTTCATGAGTCATCTGTTTGTGCAGATGGGCTATCAGGGCTGGGTGATTCTGGTGGATGAGACGGAGCTGATGGGCCGCCTTGGCAAAAAGGCCCGTCTGAACGCTTACAGAAATATGGCCGGTTTCCTGCTTCCGGAGCTTTGTCCGGAGTCTACCTTCACTCTTTTCGCTTTGAGCGCCTCCTATAACGAGGATGTCATTGAGGGAAAGCATGAATATGAAAATCTGGAAGCCACCTTCCCGGAACAGCCAGAGCCCATCCGCACCGTTCTCAATCTCTTAAATGACGCAGAACAGCTTCTGCCCCTGACCAAAAATGAAATCGATGATGTGCTTCTGAAAATTCAGGACTTCCACGGTCTGGCCTATGGCTGGACTCCCAATCTGTCGGCAGACACTCTGGCCAGATCCACTCAGTCCGGCGGATACCTGCTTAGAACCAAAATCCGCGCAGCCATCGAATTTCTCGATCAGCTTTATCAGTATGGAAAAGCCGGAAAAACCGTGATCAATGAACTGGGAGAGGAGACCTTTGAGGAGGACGAGGAAATTCCTTTTATTGAGGATCTCTGACGAAAAAAACAGATCAGGATATCCGTTTTATCAGAAATCAATAGAACGGATATCCAGATCCAGGTGCGTCCGGCAGCCTATTTCTTTTTCTTTCTGTTCCGGAAATCCTCGTCAATTTTTTTACTCCAGTTTTCGTCGATCGGCTCACTGGCTCTCAGCTGGCAGACTGTCTCTGAGACCGCTTCGTAAATCGTCTGTGTCCCCACATGGTCGGCATGATAATTTACTGCCCTGTCCGCTCCGATACCAAACCGGGCCGCAGTCTGAACCGCATCGATATTTGCCGCCAGGAAGAGGAATTCCCATCCGGCTTTTTTCTTCTGTTCGATCCTTTCCTTCACTGTATCACCGGAATACCTGCGGCTTGCGTTCTCCATCCCATCGGTGGTAATCACAAACATGACATGCTCCGGCACATCCTCCGGACGGGCGTATTTGTGAATATTCTCCACATGATGCACCGCATCGCCGATCGCGTCCATCAGCGCCGTGCTGCCTCGGACCTGATAGTCCTTTTCTGTCATCGGCTTTACATCCGCAAGTCTTACCCTGTCATGGATAACCTCGCTGACATTGTCGAAAAGCACTGTGGAAACATAGCATTTTCCTTCCTGCTCCTTCTGCTTTTCAATCAGGGAATTAAAACCGCCGATGGTGTCCTGCTCCAGCCCGTGCATGGAACCACTGCGGTCAAGGATGAATACAAGCTCCGTGATATTATTCTTCATAAAAGCCCTCCTGAGATATAAAATATGTTTGTTTCTGTATATATCATAGGGGATTTTCTGGCTCGGGTGGTCGCCTTTCAGGCGACATTATTTCTTTTTTCACTTAACAGAGAAAGTAATGTTAGTGAAGGTTTACGCGACCTGATATATTTTCAGATTCTATAATGCTTCATCTGGAGCGCATGTTTTCCAGCAGTTCATTTTCAGGAACACAGCAATCACCATCTGAGCGAGATGGTGAAGCGGGCGGCATCCTGCATACCTCCTGATCTGAAATCCTGTTTTACTTCAAATTTGCCTTTGCCCAGGCAGCTGCCCTCATGAGTCATAACAGCAAATACATTCTTGCCGGTAAAGTCCAGGGCCTCCAGTTGGGTGAAAATCGCCATAGGATACGTTCCCTACCAGCAGGGACCGGCCACCACTTCCGTGTTGCCTCTGGTAATGCTCCTGATAGTTCCATTCACATAGTTTTCGCCCTTGCGGGAGTAATAGATTACAAGATTCTTAGCCATAGCAGTCCTTCCTTTCAAATTTTCAGCGATTACTGGTCAGCCCGAAACGGCCACTGTTCATGGCTGCGATCACACCGCCGTCGATGAGAATATCGGTGCCGGTGATGAAGCTGGCCTTGTCACTGAGCAAGAAAGCGCCGAGTTCTGCAATTTCGTCCGCCGTGCCCACACGCTTTGCGGGGGAGGCGTCAATCATGGCCTGATAGCCTGCACCGTTGGCATGAAATTCGTCATAGGCAAGGGGTGTGACGATAATGCCGGGGCTGATGGTGTTGATGCGGGCACCCCTGTCGCCCCATGTGGTGGCAGCGGCAGTGCGCACCCTCAGATGATTGCAGCGCTTTGCTACCATATAGGCATTGCCGGAGCGCTCCATAGCTGTATACTTTACAATGTCCAGTTCTTTTAGATTTTCGGAAGGAGCCGTCGCCAGCTGCTGTTCCGTTTCATAGCTCATGGGCATCATATGACCGGCCTGGCTGGAGATCACCAGTCCTGCGCCGCCGTTTGCCATAACGGGGCCGAAGGCATCCAGCGCCCATGCCGTTCCGATCAGATCAAGCTGAATAATATGCTCCGGGCTTGCCTGGTTGGGAGAAGCACCCGCGGAGTCAATGAAATATTTTACTTTCCCAAGGGTGGAGGCATATGCGGCAAACGCCTCGATGGAGCCTTTGTCTGTGGCGTCCACTGTTTTTGTCACCACGTCATATCCGCTGTGGCGAAGCTCATCCGCATCTTTTTCCAATTTCTCAGGCCCCGGCATACCCAGCAGGATTTTCTTCCCGGCTCCGATCCGTTTTGCAATCGCGGTTGCCATCACACCGCCGCCCAGCAGCACCAGAATTTCTTTGTTTTCATTGCGGTCAAAAATCATTGATAAAACCTCCTGTGCGAGTTTCGTTCTTTTCTTTACCGGCCCATTATAGTGTGATAAAGTGTGAATGTCCAATTAAAAGATGCGATACCTAATCGAAGTTCTCGATTAAACGGAGGTGCGTGTTTCTATGACAACGAAACAGATCGAATATATCTTAGAGCTTGCAAAAACTCTGAATTTCAATCATGCGGCAGAAAATCTGTATGTAGCGCAGTCCACGATCACTTACCAGATCAAAGCTGCGGAAGATGAAATCGGCTTCAAACTATTTGAGCGCTCCGGCAAGGGTGCCACTCTGACGCCAGCCGGATTTCAATTCTGCATGACCCTCCGCAATATCAATCAGGAGCTGAAAGATGCGATCGAGCAGGGGCAGAATTTCGCCCGCCAGTACCGGGAGGATATTTCCATCGGTCTTTCCGTGCGGACCATGATCCATAAGCTGCCGGAGGCTATGATTGAGTTTTCCAAACAGTATCCCGATGTGTCGGTAACGCCGAAGTTCGGCGCAGAGGGACGGCTGGCTGCCTTTACCTCCGGCTCTCTGGATATTCTGTTTGACCGTGAGGAGAATGTCCGCCGTGTGCCGGACATCCGGATTCATCCTTTTTACGACTGTCATTTTTATCTGATTACCAAAAATGATGACCCCTTGGCCAGGCAGGAAATCATCCGCCTGGAGGATTTAAAAGATCGTACCCTGATGGTTGGAGGCGGTTCTCCCCCTGCGCTTCGGGCCTTGCAGGATCGCATTGTACGCACCTATGGAGTGAAGCACTTCAACAGTCAGAATCATGATACGACTCTGACGAACGTGGCTGCCGGAAAAGGTGTATGCATTGCACCGGGATTTCTAAACGATTTTTCCGGGGAGTTTGCCTGGACGCCGGTGGATTGCGAAGAACATATGAAATGCGTTCTGTGTACCCACGCCGAAGAAAACAGAAAGAGTGTAAAGGCATTCCTTGATATTCTGCTGGGGCTATATCAGACCTGATAAAAGCAGGGAGGCGGCAGGGAGACATGAGGAGAAATGATAATCGGATCTGATCCCTGACTTGTCATATACACCGGCAAAACATTTTCCTATCAGTGAGTGGGGGTGAGCGAGTGCCAGTGGCACTCATGTTGCGAACCGACCGAGCCGACAGGCGAGAAGAGGCGCAAGAAATATCTTAAAGAATATCATCGCGGACTCTATGACGGATTGCT
>JAJQID010000283.1:3770-5730 GCA_021199405.1 Lachnospiraceae bacterium | reverse complement strand
CTCTACGAGGAACCGGCTCTTTCGTCTGTAAGAGACGGTGCCGAGCTCCTGGCCCTGCTCTCCAACGATACCTGGTTTGATAACTCCTACGGCGTTTACAAGCTGCTGGCGCACTCCGTGCTGCGTGCGGTAGAGAACGGCCGCTGTATTGTGCGTGGCGCCAATACCGGGATATCCGCCATTATCGACGCAAACGGCCGGATCACGGCGGAATCACAGCCCCAGGAAGAAGAAGTGATCCGGGGAGAAGTAGAAATTTACAGCTACCGCACCCTCTACTCGTATGTGGGAAATATATGGCTGCTGTTTTGTCTTCTGTATGTCCTTGTACTTCTGATCCCGTTTAAAAGGACTAAGAAACTCAGTTCCTGAAGTCCGCGGGCAGTGATTATTGCCGTACCGCGGCTTTTTGCGCCTTTCCCGCGTATATATTCCGGAATATGTAAATGACAACGACCAGAATCAGCAGAAGGCTGATCCACTGGCTGGTGGAAAGGCCCCGCCAATACCCGCGGTCCGCGTCTCCCCGAAAATACTCGAGGATAAAGCGCATGACGGCGTAACCGCCCAGATAGAGAAACAGCAGATCCTGTTTTTTGCTCAGCTTATCTTTCACAGACAGAAACAGGAAAAACAAAAGCAAATGCCCCGCGGCTTCCGCCAGCTGGCTCGGAAACAGAGCAACCCCGGCCGGAGCCAGAGAGCCTTCAGGGAAGACAACTCCCCATGAGACCTCAATCCCATAACAGCAGCCGCCCATAAAGCAGCCGATGCGCGCAAAAGTCATGAAGAGCGCCGCCGCGGGGACAAACAGTTCAATGACCGTTTCCCCGTTGAGATGATAATGCCGCACATAGTACCGGAGGGCGAAGATCAGCATAATTGCGCCGCCGTAAAACACCAGGTTGGAAAACGCCTTCTCCCGGATCAGGCTGAAACTCTGACTATAATAATCCCAGTCCCGGATCAGCCCCGGAAGATTGACGAAAAAGCCCATCAGTGTGCCTCCCGCGAGGATGGAAATCATGCAGAGTGCAAAAAGATTGTTGCGATGATACCAGGCGATTTTTCTGTCTTTCAGCTTCGCGTTGGCGGCAGCCAGATAGAGGTAGGACGCCAGCAGCCCTATCGATATCAGAAACCAGTAGCCGCTGATTACGAAATCACCGTATTCAAATATGACAGGGCACATACTTTATTTGCTTCCTTTCTTTTAATTTTGTGAGGAATCATATATAGTGAACGACAGATTATTTTTGTCGTTCACTATATATTGGTGTAAACTATCTAAAATATCTCACGGACTGCTTTCCGCAGCACGTTTTCTCAATAATTGTAGCACCAAATTTCCTCTTCCTCACTCCACTCATGACTTCCCTGGCAGACCAATTCTCCGCACTCAGGACATATCTCGTGATGATACCAATCATCCTCGCATTCGCAGTGACCACAATCCATCAGGCTGTGTCCATCCTCGCAGGCGTAGTAACCGCAATCTAACAGGTCATGATCCCCATCTTCGCAGGCATAATGTTCGCAATCCAACAGATCATGGTCGCCATCCTCACACATGTAATGACCGCAGTCCATCTGATACTCGTGATCCCCTGTCTCAACTACCCCACAGGCATAATGCTCTCCACAGGCTAGCAGATCATGGTTTTCGTCCTCTTCTGTTTCACATGCATAATGTCCGCAATCCATCAAATCATGATCACCTACCTCGCACGCGTAGTGGCCGCAGGCCAACTGGTCATGATCTCCGGCTTCACACGCGTAATGGCCGCAGTCCAGAAGCTCGTGGTTCGCTTCCTCATCTATCTCACACGCATAGTGGCCGCACGCCAGTTGCTCATGATCTGTTTCATCCTCTGCCTCGCACGCGTAGTGACCGCACGCCAACTGGTCATGATCTCCGGCTTCACAGGCGTAATGACCGCAGGCCAGAAGCTCATGGTTC
>JAJQID010000283.1:0-3670 GCA_021199405.1 Lachnospiraceae bacterium | reverse complement strand
GTCATGATCTCCGGCTTCACAGGCGTAATGACCGCAGGCCAACAGGCCATGCTCTCCATCTTCACAGGCATAATGGCCGCAATCTATCAGGCCATGCTCTCCGGCTTCACAGGCATAGTGACCGCAGACAAGTAGTTTATGGTTCGCTTCCTCATCTATCTCACATGCGTAGTGACCACAGGCCAGTAGTTCATGGTTTGCTTCCTTATCTATCTCACACGCGTAATGACCGCAATCCAACAGACCGTGATCGCCTTCTGCATCTGAATAGTGTCCGCAATCGAGCAGGCTGACACTCATGGCGTTTCCTGTGTCGTTGTTCGTGTCGTTACTGCTCGTATCATTGCTGCCAGCGTCGCTGTGGTCACAATTTTCACAGGCATAATGGCCACAGTCGAGCAGGCTGTGATCGTCGCCGTCACAGGCATAATGCCCACAGGCCAACAGACTGTGATCCCCCTCTGTGCAGGCGTAGTGGCCACAGGCCAACAGGACGTGATCGCCTTCCACACACGCATAATGTCCACAAGCCAACAGGCTGTGATCGTCGCCGTCACAGACGTAGTGGCCGCAGGCCAGCAGAACGTGATCACCCTCCGCACAGGCATAATGCCCACAGGCCAACAGCGTATGTGTTCCGCCGCTGCAGGCGTAATGTCCGCATGCAAGCAGACTGTGATCTCCGTCCGCACAGGCATAATGCCCGCAGTTCAGTGCTGTATGCGTCCCTTCGGAACAGGCATAGTGTCCGCACTCCAGCTGACTATGATCGCCATCCGAACAAGCATAATGTCCGCAGCCCAGCAGGCTGTGGTCTACGCCGTCGCAGCCATAATGCCCGCAGGACAACCGGGTGTGATTGCCGTCCTGGCATACACAATGCTCCCCGCAGGCGGCAAGGCTGTGCCCGTTCTCACACATACAATGCCCGCAGGGCAGCAGGCCGTGTCCTTCTTCACAGGCATAATGTCCACAATCTAACAGGCTGTGGTCCCCCCCCTCGCACACACAATGCTCCCCGCACGCCTGCAGCCCATATCTGTAATCACACGCATAATGGCCGCAGGACAATAATCGATGGTCATAGCTTGACTCAGAACCATCTAAACTTACTAAGTGAGAAAAACCTCCTTCCCAACAGTCATAGTACCCGCTGACCCACTCATTCCCCTGGTCATCATCCCACACACACCCCATAAGCGGCATCGTCCAGACCAGACACAGAATTGCCAACAGGGAAAGGATAACCGTGCTGCGATAGGGCTTCTTTGACTTATCCTCTATGTTTTTCTTTTTGTTATCCTCAGGTTCCATCCTCATCATGATCCGTTGTCTCCTTCCCTGCCGCAAAAGGCGATAAATAATCCTACAAACTCCTTCAGACGACCCCCTTTATTCGCCGTCCGCGTCCAGATATTGAAAGATCCCCGAAAGAGTCTCCTTCGCAATCCTGTCAAAGTCAAACTGCTTTACAAAATCGACGGCCTCCTGAATTTTCTCCGGCGGCACATCATACAGGCGAAAAGCGTTTTTTAAAAAAGCCCCTGTCTTTTGCTCCATCGTAAACCACATGCTGCAGGGCACCGTCATAAAACCCCGCATAATGCCGCCCGTCGCGATTTCCAGAACGTAAAAATCCTTTGTCTCCAGCCCTGGCAGATACTCCCGGAAAATGTATTCCATCTTGCCTGTGGCCTTCTGCTGAATCAATGCCGAGGTCTTCGGCATAGAGTAGGCAGCGCTGTACAAATCCCTGAGATTCTCGTCCATTTCCACAATATGAAGCTGCAGCACCGTCTCCACCGCGTACAGAAGAAGTTTATCATCCGTTTTGCCGGCAATCAGCCTCTCAGAAATGGAAAACTGCTGATCCAGTACAAACGCGACCAACTCGCACAGCACATCCTCCTTGGTGCGGAAATGGCTGTTAAATGTGCCGATACTGATCTCCATTTTCGTCGTGATGCTCCTGACGGTTGTATTGGTAAAGCCTTTTTCCAGAAAACTCTTTGCGGCGGCATTCAATATCCTTCGCTTCATTTTCTCGCTTTGCTCTTTTGGAATCTTCGCCATCTGATGTTTCCTCCCAAATAAAACAGTCCTGTTACGAGCCTGGCCGCACAGTGCAAATAAGTGTCTGAGCGCGGCATGGCATAAAATATTCTGTTCTTTATCCTACACATGTCTCATCTTTAATTAAAGACATGTCTTTTTGCTGTCTTTAATCTATCACATCATCCTGGGAATGTCAACAGGCAAATTTACAGCCCGAACAGTCTGTAATCGTATTAAGTATCTCATGGAGTCATCGCTGCAGCCTTTGTTTATTATACAGAACAGCAAAAAAGCCGCTTTCATTTTAAATTTGCCGTCAAAAATTACGGTAAATTCGAAATGAAGCGGCAGCTATTCTCCAACAACGCTCTCTGGCTCATATCGTCCGGATGCGCTGTTCTGAAACAGGGCATCATCTCAGCTGCTTTACTTCCATCGTCTGCTTCTGCATAACGTATTACATCTGAGGTACAAGCCCCAGCCAGCTCTCAATAGTGCGAACATTCTGTTTTAAGGATTTCGCAATGACTTCTACTGCCACATTATTCTCATAAAGTGCCCTTGCGGCTTCTCTTGTTACTTCTCTTGTTACTTCTCTTGTTACTTCTCTTGTTACTTCCCGCGTCGTTTCCTCCGCCTGCTCCCGCCTCTCACTGGCGATAAAATCCCTTAAAACCTCTTCCTGGTCAAACAATGTAAACATAATATCCTCCACCTCCTTCTGCCGGCTCTCCAGGTACTCCTTCAGTATATTCTGCTCCCTGCAGATCTGCATTGCTTCCGCTACCGCTTCCCTCGTCCGTCCCAGTTCACGAAATTGCTCATTCATCACCTTGGTGAAGCCGATGTACTGACTGATAATGTCGCTGCCGGAACCTCCGGTAAGCACCTTCACCCTCACCTCCAAAGCTGTCTGCACCCCTCCAAAGAACTCTTCTGTCAGTGTAATCCATTCTTTCCCGATCTTTTCATTCCCGGAATAAACGACATAAATCTCCGGCTCCAACATATGAACCGGTTTTGTGGTGAACAGGCTCTGGGCGCTTTCCCTGAAGTAGTCCTGGTAAGTACGCGCAATGTACAGCAGAGACCTGACTATAATATTCACCGTCCAATTACTCTGCGCTTCCAGCATAATCAGGCTTCTGTCCCTGGCTATGAAGCCAAGATCATTGTGAATATCCCTCACCAGAATCTGTTCCAGCGTCACGCAGGTCAGATCCTCCTCCATGCAGTCGTTGTCCTCCGGATGCAGCGTCTGATACAACTGGAGTAAGTATCTCTTGTCTGAAAATATGTCCCGGAAAACGCTGTCCTTCACATTCCGGTTTGCTTTTGGTACTTCCTGGGGCTTAGCCTGAGAGGCCGCCCCTTTCTCTTTGGCAGGTGTCTGAACTTTCTGCTCAGGTTCCATGGCTTCACCTCCCAAATTTACCGGAAATGCCCCTTCATCTGCCGCAAAATACCGCGATAATATGGGAAATCTCCCGATAAAGGAAAGTATAACACAGAACCCTGCTGAAGTAGGTCGATATATCGTCCTTTTTGAAATTTTTAGGGAATTGGTACATCAGTTCGTACACGAATTCTTTTAAATGTATAATTTTACTTATTT
>JAJQID010000041.1 GCA_021199405.1 Lachnospiraceae bacterium | reverse complement strand
CAGCAGGTCATTCCCCCGCCCATCTCGCAGCAGGCATAGGGCTTCTCCTCCGGCAGATAAGCGGGCTGAAAATCATTGGTGCACACAGCCTCATTATTGTGAAAATCCTGATACACGTATTCTTCCGTAACCGGATGCTCCCCTTTGTGAGAATAGAAAATCCATGGGCGATAGGCGTAGCCTCCCCACAACGGCAGCATGGAAGCCGGCGTGCTGGCTCCTCCCCAGCCCGTACAGGTATAAAATACCGGTTGCAGCCCGCACTCCGCCGCAAGAGATTTCAAGCGAAGCATATAGGCTTCTCCCTCGTCCCCGGCAAAGACCCACTCATTGGAAATCCCCGTCGTGATCTCCCAGGGCGCAGAGGAATGCATATATTCATTATCAATCTGCACACCGATGATCGGTCCGTTATCCTGAAAAAATAATCCGGATACTTCTCTGCCGATTCTCGTATAAAGGCGTTTCGTACAGGTTAAAAAACCATCGTTGAGCTTTCTGACCTCAAAGGGCTTTCCATACAACCAGTCGGGGAGGCCGCCGTTTCTGACTTCTCCATGATCGAAGGGTCCCACACGCAGGATCACATAAAGTCCATGCTTTTGGCACAGCTGCACAAACTGACGAAGATTTCTCTGCCCTTCAAAATCAAAACAGCCCTCTTCCTCCTCATGATGAATCCAGAAGACGTAGGTTGACACCACATTCACCCCGCCCATTTTCATCTTGATCAGCTCATCCTCCCATCTGACCTGAGACATGCGGCTGAAATGCAATTCACCGCTCACGCCAAAGAAGGGAACGCCGTTTTTTTGCATATAATAATTGGTAAAGGAAAGCTCCTCTCCGTCTTTATTTCTTCCCCGGAAATCCTCTCCCAGAGTATAGATCTTCTTTGGTTTCACCTGCTCCAGTGAAAGTTGATAATTCATCAGAATATTCCCTCCCTGACCAGCCTGCTGTAAACCCTGCACATCATATGCCCCGGCTCCAGCTGAACGGCCTTTTCCAGAAATTCTGCCGCCTTCTGATCATTTCCCAGTCCGATATTACCCAGAGCCATCAGATAATAGCAGTGGACCCGGTTCTTTAGTGTATAATCGTCATCAAAAATCAGGAAATCAGGCAAAGATACCGCGAAATAATCTATTTTCACCTGATCCTCCAGATGTCTTTCCCCATAATCAATCAGGCGGTAAAATCTGGATCTGGCCTGAGGTACTTTCCCCAGTTTTCCGTATGCCAGCCCCTGGTAGAGAATCATATCCGCGGGCTGGTCATTATAATACATGGCTCCGGCCGGTTCATCCGTTCCTGTGGTTGCCCGCTCGTAGCAGGTTTTGGCCTCCTCCTGTCTGCCCTGTGCTTCCAGCGCCTGCCCCAGGTAATAATAGATGTGATTATCCTTTGTGCCCTCCAGCCTGCCCTCCCCCAAATTCTCCGGATAAGTCAGAGTCTTTCTCAAAAAATCTTCCGCATCCTCATATTGGCCGTCCTTCAGCGCCTGCCTTGCCATCTGCAGGAGGGAGAGTGTGTACTGTGTGGTGACCTTTCCCTCGCCGCCTTCCCACGGATGAAAGCGACGGCTCATAATACAGCGGTACGCTTCCTTTGGCTTTTCCACCATATTTAACAGTGTAATATATTCAATATAAAGGTCATCCCGGCCGACAATCAGCTCCTTATGTCCCTCATAATGAGACAGGCGCTCTTCAAAGCTCATGCCCAGCTTTTTATAAAGCTGATCCAGCTCCAGGAAAATCCGCGCATCTGTGGTATCCAGTAGGAAAGCGGTTTCCATCTCCTGTCTCGCCAGCGCCTCATTCCTGGCCTTGTTATAATAAGCCAGCGCCAGATTCCTGTGAGCTGTCGGAAAAGAGGGACGCTTCTTTGCTGTGATGCTCCACAATTCCACCGCCTGCTCCCACTGCAGCTTATCGTAGAACAGATTTCCCAGATAATATGCGCCCATAACTCCAAAACCACTGTCAATGGCAAAGCGCAGGACTGCAATATCCTCCAGCTTATTGGGGAAGCAGTAATCCGGGCTGTCATTCTCCGCTTCCGCCAGAGCAGTTTTTATATTTTCATTCATCAGATTCTGAGGACAGAAGCTTTCATTTCTCATTCTCATCCCCGATTCCGCTGAAGAACCCGTCTCCTTCTCACACAGCAAATTCAGATAATATGCCTCGTAATATTTCAGCAGCGGATATTTGTCCCCGCGTTCCCGCAAAAGCTCCACCGCTTCCCCATACGCCCCAAACTCCGCGTAATCCCTTGCTGTCATCAGATAATTTTCTCTGAAATGACGCATTTTCCCGTTAAGGTCAGCTCTCAGGTCTTTATCACGATTGTTCAAAAGAACCATCTCATTGCCGGAGACAAAGTCAAAAGGATCCAGCTTCAGATTTTCCCCGGCGAAAAGAAGAGCCTCCTGCCTGCGGGAAAGGCTGCGCAGAATATAAACCTTCAGGCCTCTGGCCTTCACGTTGTGGGCATTTTTTACCAGGGCTTTTTCCACATGCTCCAGCGCCCTTTCCCATCTTTTTTCGCCTGCGTCAATGGCGGCCAGATAATAAAAAGACATTTCCTGCTGCTCATTGCTCCAGGTTGCTTTATAAAAGGCGTCATAACTCTCCCCATATCGCCTCTGATAAAACAATGTCAGCCCAAGCAGGTAATAGCTCTCACTGTTATACGGATTGGGATTTCTCTCCGTCAGCCTCTGAAGAGCTTTCCTGAAATAAGTCTCCGCCTCCTCAAACAGGCCCCTTCTCATCAGAAGCAGACCATAGGCGTTATTGATCCGGATATCGCCAGGGTCTCTTTTTAACCCTTCCAGATAATAAGGATCCGGCAGATAAGTAGCGTGTCTGTACTGCTCGATATGCTGTCCCGTCAGATAAAGCTCCTCATTTGTCATAATCTCTTCCGGAGCCTTCGCCGCCTTCGCAGGTTCCGGAAGCTCAGGGATTTCCTCTTTCTGGGGCTGATACTCCACCAGGCACTTTCCATCGGCGTATACAGCCAGATAAAGCTCCTCCTCCCTGATACCTGGCAGCTTTATGCTTTTCCGGTAAATATCGACCGGCGATATCCTGGCAGTCTCCTTCAGAATCGTCCGTCCATTCAGACACAGTCTGACCTCCACGTCCGGATAAATACTGGTGGCGTAGACAACGATCCCAACAGTTTCATTCTCATAAGAAAGGTTAATTACCGCCTCCGTTGTGGCGTTCTTCACCTGCCCCACTGCCTTATAGGGCATAAAATACTGCCGGAAGGTCTTTTCCTCAAAGGGCTTTAACCAGGTAAAATCCGGCTGATTGTCCGTATACACGCCAGTCATCAGCTCCACATATGGCCCGTCCTCATCGGTCAGGTTTCTGTCCCAGGCTTTGCCGAAATCCCCGCAGCCCCAGGTCCACTGCTTTTTCCCCGGAGAAATATGGTGATCCGCCACATGCAGAATCCCCGCGTCCTTTCCATAATCAAAGCCTCCAACAAAATCATATTCTGACTTTTCCGCCATATAGGAGGTGGGAACCGGAATATTTTTGTAACGGGAAATATCCACGCCTTCGCTATAGTCCTTTTTGTAATATACACCTGTAGCAATGGGAAATCTGGAAACATCCCTCTTCCCGTGGTCCATAACCGCGTGCACATCCGGCGGAAAGATGGACTGGGTATTGTCATTCACCGGAACCGCCGGATTGGCCCACCACAGAAAGGTCTGCGGCATGCTGGTCCGGTTATAAAGCTGCCCTGTAATCTCTATGTAAGCCTTTCCCGGATACAGTGTGATCTTCGTGATTCCCCTGGTTCCATAGATCTGGTCTACGTCATGGAGCAGAACGGATTTGCTGCCATCCTCATTCTGAGCGATCTCATAATCCACCGGCAGGAAGGTGGTTGGTCTGTGGTGCTGGGGCCAGTTAAACTCGATTCCTCCGGAAATCCAGGGACCGGTCAGGCCCACCAGTGCCGGCTTAATGACATGGTTATAATAGACAAAATCGTACTCATTCGTTTTATCGTAAGCGCGCTGAATTCTCCCGCCGAGCTGGGGCAGGATCATCACCTTCAGATATTCATTCTCCAGATAAACCGCGGTATACTCCCAGTCAGTTTTTTCATCGCTGATTTTCTCTATGGTCGGATAGGGATATACCTTTCCGCTGCTTCCCTGATAAACCCTCCTTTCCAGAAAAATCGGGTTTTTTTCTGCTTTTCCGATCTCATAAGTAGGAATAGACGTTTTTTCTGCCCATACGCATGTTTCCTTCATTGTCATCTCCTGTCCGGTATTGTTCCGCCTTTTGGCCTGTATGTGAATATGTTGTGAACAGTATACAGAATCCTTTTCTGCTTCAAAATACCATATTCTATCTTTTGATGGATTATATTCCACTTATTCATCAAAACTGCCAATCCGGGGCTGATCCGGATTGGCAGTTTTTATTCTTTATAATGATAATAGTCCCCATACTTGTATTCATTCGGCGATACTCCGACCACCTTTTTGAAAATACGGGAGAAATAATACTGATCGTGATACCCCAACCGCTGCGCCACCTCATACACATACAGCTCCGTTACCTTCAGAAGTCTGCACGCCTCCCTCATCTTCAGATGAATAAAAAAATCCATGGGGGCATGCTGCGTATGTTTTTTAAATATGACATTCAGATAGCTCTTTGATAACCCAAACTCCTCCTCCAGCTTTTCCAACGTCAGATTTTCACTCAAATGCGACTGCATATATCGAATCACGTTGGTTACATGCTTATTTTGCTCCATTACAGAATTACGCTTTTCCCGATAATAGGTCTCCGCCAGAATCAGGGAAAGGACCTGGGAAATATAGATAAAATTTCCCAGCGCATAGTTTCCTTCCAGAACCCGGAATAAAAGTTCAAACAAAAACAGCATACGGTTGGTAGCATGCGCCGTTGTAAACTTTACTGTTTTACACTCCTCCAATGGATAATACCGGGCATCATCCCCCTTAAAATGCACCCATAAGATACTCCATGGATCATCATCACAGGCATAATAACGATGTCTCCGATACCGGGGGATGCAAAAGGCCTCGTCCTCTTTCAGAGTAAATTTTCTGCCGTCCACATAGATATCGCCTTTTCCCTCTGTACAGTAAATAAAAATATACTCCTCCGCGCCGTCCCGTCTCTCTCTGTAGTGATGGGTAGCCTTAGGGAAAAAACCAACGTCAGTCAGATACAGACGTCTGACCATCGGGTGGCTGACATAGTCTGAAAAGGCCTCCGTTGGAAGGACGATCATCTTTTCCCCTTTAAAGCCATCCCTCTTTTTGCCCTCGCGCTGCTCTTCCTCCAGCTTTTCCTGCAATTCCTGCTCCGTATTCATACCTGTTTCCCTTCTGTGAACTGCCGTAATTCACGCAAAATGCGGTCAAAAATGACCGCACCTTGCTTTTTTCCTGATTGTTAAAGTGAAGCCTGAATTTTTCAGTCCAGATCCTCTCCGTCGGAAGCGATCACCTTCCTGTACCACTCAAAGGAATCCTTTTTGGAGCGGGCCAGGGTGCCGTTGCCGTTGTCATCCTTGTCCACATAGACAAAGCCGTAACGCTTCTTCATCTCGCCGGTACCGGCGCTGACCAGGTCGATACAGCCCCACATGGTATAGCCCATCAGCTCCACGCCGTCCTTTAAGATGGCGTCCTTCATGGACTGAATGTTCTGGCGCAGGTAGTCGATGCGGTAGCTGTCGTGGATGCTGCCGTCCGCTTCCTTTGTGTCATCCCGGCCGATCCCGTTCTCCACGATCCATG
>JAJQID010000101.1 GCA_021199405.1 Lachnospiraceae bacterium | reverse complement strand
AGCTTCTACTGTGCGCTGGGATTTTCCGTTTTATTTTCGCTGGCCTTTCTTATGTTTCATACACAGCTGCTGGGAGTCCTGGGGGCTACGGCGGATACTGAAGCGGTGACCTGGCAGTATTTGCGCTGGACTACAGTCTGCGGCGCTGTGCCGGCAATTCTGAATGTGGTCATGGCCAATCTGGTGCGGGCTGAAGGGTCGGCCTTTCACGCCAGTGTCGGTACCATGAGCGGCTGTCTTTTGAATATTATCCTTGATCCAATTTTTATCCTTCCTTTTGGCCTTGACATGGGCGCGGCGGGGGCGGGGCTGGCTACCTTTCTTTCCAACTGTGTGGCCTGCCTTTACTTTTTTGTCCTGATCCGGGTACGCCGGGGGCAGACCTTTGTGTGCGTGGACCCGCGGATGTTTTCCTTTGATATTACCATTCTGAAGCAGATCTGTGTGGTGGGGATTCCTGCCGCCATTCAGAATCTGCTGAATGTGACCGGCATGACGGTGCTCAATCATTTCACATCCTCTTACGGCACCACCGCCGTAGCCGCCATGGGAATCGCACAGAAGATCAACATGATCCCCATGTATATTTCCATGGGGCTTTCTCAGGGCGTCATGCCTCTGGTGGGCTACAATTACGCCAGCGGCAATCGAACCCGCATGAAAAATGCGGTCACCTTTACCGCGAAAATCAGCGTCTCCTTTATTCTGCTGATGACAGTGGTATACTTTGCGGGCTCTGAGGGATTGATTGGTCTGTTCATGAAGGATGAAGAGGTGATTGCCTACGGCAGCCGTTTCCTCCATGGCATGTGTCTGGGTCTGGTGTTTCTGACAGTGGATTTCCTGGCGGTGGGGGTTTTTCAGGCCTGCGGCCTGGGAAAGTATTCCCTGATCTTTGCTATTCTCCGGAAGGTGGTGCTGGAAATTCCCGCGCTGTTTATCTTAAACTGGCTCTGGCCTCTGTACGGGCTTGCCTACGCTCAGACCTGCGCGGAATTTGTGCTTGCCATCGCCGCGGTGATTCTGCTGCGGAAAATTTTGCGGGAATGAATTTCCCGTCTTGAAATATAACATAGGATTCTGTATAATGTTCGCGAAAGCAATGAGACGCGTGTCAGTTTCCGGTACCGCGGGCGTGTCATGCTGGCATGTAAACGCCCACGGTACCGGAAACTGATATGGGGCGAATGCCCGCGAGCCCGGCAAGCCGCCGGCTTGCTGGGCGGCGCGTCGAATTGCGTGTCATATTGTGAAAGGCGCGTGTCAGCAACAGAAAATGAAAAAGACAGCCGCGTCACTTCAGGCGCCGCAGGGGTACGGCGCTGTCGGGAAATGGCAAAAGAGGATTTGAAGAAGGAATACGGGGCGGAGGAACGCTGATGGGAGAGAAATCACAGCAGAAAAAGAAGTACATAGTGGAGAAGGCCAGGCAGGTCTTTGTGGAGAAGGGCTACAGGAGCGTAACGATGAAGGACATCATCGACGCCTGTGAGATCAGCAGGGGTGGTCTGTATCTGTATTTTTCCAGTACCCAGGAAATTTTCCTGGAGGTACTGAGGCAGGACGCTGAGGCCGGGGAGGATGTGTTTGGAAAGACGTTGAATGAGAATTCCACGCCTCTGGATGTGCTGCAGGTATTTCTGGATGCTCAGAAGGCGGAGCTGATGAGTATGGATCAGACTCTGGCCATGGCCACCTATGAATATGCTTTTGCCCATCAGTTAAAGGGAAAAGAGAATTTTGTGAAGGAACAGTTCCGGGCGGCGGTCAGAGCTCTGGAGCAGCTGCTGAGCCAGTGTGCGAAGCGGGGGGAGGTCTACTGTGACGACCCGGCGGGCATGGCGAGACAGATCATGTATACCATCGAAGGGATGAAGGTCAGTATGCTGTCCATGAAGCCCTCCGAGGCGGAGATTGAGGAGCAGTTTACGTTAATCTGGGCAAATCTGGGGCTGATTCTGGAGGAGGAGTGAGGAAAGGAATTACTATGGGAAATGTAAAACGGATCTACGTGGAAAAGAAGCCTCCCTACGCGGTGAAGGCAAAGGAGCTCAAGGCTGACCTGGTCGACTATCTCGGCATTACTTCCATCACCGGAGTCAGAGTGCTGATCCGCTACGATGTGGAGAACCTGACGGAGGAGACCTTTGAGAGGGCCTGCCGCACGGTGTTCGCGGAGCCGCCGGTGGACGTTTGCTATCCGGAGGAATTCCCCCATGAGGAGAGCGATCGGATTTTTGGTGTGGAATTCCTGCCGGGGCAGTTCGACCAGCGGGCGGACAGCGCCGAGCAGTGTATCCGCTTTCTGAAGGAGGACGAGGAGCCTGTCATCAAAACCGCGGTGACCTATGTCATTTCAGGAGGCATCACGGAGGAGGAGCTTCAGAGAATTGAGCATTACTGCATCAACCCGGTGGATTCCAGACTGACCGGCCTGCAGAAGCCGGACACATTGATCACCAGGTATGAGGAGCCGGCAAGCGTCAGGATTCTGGATGGCTTCCGATTCATGGAGGAAGAGGAATTCCGGGGGCTTTATGATTCTTTTGGCCTTGCCATGACCTTCCGGGATTTTTTACATATTCAGCATCATTTTCAGAAGGAGGAAAAGAGAGATCCGTCCATGACGGAAATCCGGGTGCTGGATACCTATTGGTCCGATCATTGCCGGCATACCACCTTTTCCACGGAATTAAAGGATATTACCATTGAGGACGGCTATTATTCCACTCCCATCCAGACCACCTTTGAGAGTTATCTGGATACCCGGGAGGAGTTGTATAAAGACCGCCCGGATAAATTTATCTGTCTGATGGATCTGGCTACCATCGGCATGAAGAAGCTGAAAAAGGACGGAAAGCTGGACGACATGGAGGAGAGCGACGAGATCAACGCCTGTTCCGTGGTGGTGCCTGTGGAGATGGAGTACGACGACGGCCATGTGGAGACAGAGGAGTGGCTGGTCTTTTTTAAGAATGAGACTCACAACCATCCTACGGAAATCGAGCCCTTCGGTGGTGCGGCTACCTGCCTTGGTGGCGCCATCCGCGACCCGTTGAGCGGCCGGGGCTATGTGTATCAGGCCATGCGTGTTACCGGTGCGGCGGATCCCACAGTGCCCGTGTCTGAGACCCTGAAGGGCAAGCTTTCCCAGAGGAAGCTGGTCCGGGGCGCGGCCGGAGGTTATTCCTCCTACGGCAACCAGATCGGTCTGGCCACCGGCTATGTGAAGGAAATTTATCATCCCAATTATGTGGCCAAGCGCATGGAGATCGGTGCGGTAATGGGCGCGGCAAAGAGAGAGAACGTGAAGCGTCTGACCTCCGACCCGGGGGATGTGATTATTTTGCTGGGCGGACGAACCGGAAGAGACGGCATCGGCGGAGCCACCGGTTCCTCCAAGGCGCATACGGTTTCTTCCATTGAGGTCTGCGGCGCGGAGGTGCAGAAGGGCAATGCTCCCACCGAGAGAAAGCTTCAGAGAATGTTCCGCAGACCCGAGGTCAGCAGACTGATCAAAAAGTGTAACGATTTTGGCGCCGGCGGCGTGTCTGTGGCCATCGGAGAGCTGGCGGACGGACTGCGGATTGATCTGGATAAGGTGCCCAAAAAATATGCCGGTCTGGACGGCACGGAGCTTGCCATTTCCGAATCCCAGGAGCGCATGGCCGTGGTGGTGGACCCGGCGGATGTGGCGGAGTTTATGGAATACGCCGCGGAAGAGAATCTGGAAGCAGTGGAGGTGGCTGTGGTCACAAAGGAGCCCAGACTGGTGCTCAGCTGGCGGGGCGACGAAATCGTCAATCTTTCCAGAGCGTTTTTAGACACCAACGGCGCCCATCAGGAGACTGCTGTGACTGCGCAGATGCCCGATGAGAAGGAGAATGTACTGCGTCAGTACGCTGTCCCGGAGGTGGGAAAGGATCTGGAGAGGAAGGACGTCAGGGCCGCCTGGCTGGATACCCTGTCTGATCTGAATGTATGCTCCCAGAAGGGACTGGTGGAGATGTTTGACGCTTCCATTGGTGCAGGCAGCGTCTATATGCCCTACGGCGGACAAAAGCAGCTGACAGAGACTCAGGCTATGGTGGCGAAGCTTCCCGTGCAGGAGGGCAAAACCGCCCTGGTGACCATGATGAGCTGCGGCTTTGACCCCTATCTTTCCAGCTGGAGTCCCTATCATGGCGCGGTCTACGCGGTGCTGGAATCCCTGAGCAGGATTGTGGCCAATGGCGGGGATTATAAGAATGTCCGCTTCACCTTCCAGGAATATTTCCGCAGGATGAATGAGAAGCCGGAGCGCTGGAGTCAGCCCTTCCTCGCCCTGCTTGGAGCCTTTGACGCTCAGCTGGGCTTTGGCCTGCCCTCCATCGGAGGCAAGGATTCCATGTCCGGCAGCTTTGGCGACATTGACGTGCCGCCCACACTGGTTTCCTTTGCGGTCACCACGGCGAAGGCCGGCAATATTGTATCTCCGGAGCTGAAAAAGGCCGGAAATGTGCTGGTCCGCTTCCATATAGAAAAGGATGAGTATGACCTGCCAATTTATTCCAATGCCATGCGCAATTATGATGTGATTTTAAACGCCATGGAGGATGGAAAGATTGTGTCCGCCTATGTGCTGGACTCCAAAGGACTGGCGGCAGCACTCTCCAAGATGGCCTTCGGCAATGGGCTGGGCGTGAAGATCGCAGACGAAATTGCCCCGGAGGAGTTGTTTGAAAATGCTCTGGGAGATATTGTGGCGGAGTGTCCTGCGGAGGCAGTTGAGGATCTGCTGGTTCAGGACGTGGACGCCTGTGCAGTAGCTGAAGTGACGGCGGAGCCGGTATTTTGTGTGGGAGAGGTCAGCATTTCCATGGAGGAGGCTTTGTCCTGCTGGAAAAAGCCGCTGGAGAAGGTCTTCCCCACCAAAGCCGTGGAGGGCGCCCAAAAGGTGGAATCGTCATTGTACAGTGCAGACAGCGTCTATATATGTAAGCACAAAATTGCCCGGCCTACTGTGTTTATTCCGGTATTTCCGGGCACCAACTGCGAGTATGACAGTGCCAGAGCCTTTGAACAGGCGGGCGCAAAGGTGATCACGAAGGTGTTTAAAAACCGCTCCGCGGCGGATATCCGGGAGAGCGTGGAGGTCTTTGAGCAGGATATCGATAAAGCCCAGATTATTATGTTCCCGGGCGGCTTTTCCGCCGGTGACGAGCCGGATGGCAGCGCCAAGTTTTTTGCCACTGCTTTTCAGAATGAAAAGATCAAAGAAGCGGTCATGAAGCTTTTAAATGAGCGGGATGGACTGGCTCTGGGCATCTGCAACGGTTTCCAGGCGCTGATCAAGCTGGGACTGGTGCCCGGCGGATGTATTGTGGGACAGGATGAGAACGCTCCCACTTTGACGTACAATACCATCAACCGTCATATTTCCAAAATGGTATACACGAAGGTGGTGTCCAACAAATCTCCCTGGCTTGCGGGTGCAAAGCTGGGCGGTGTGTACTGCAGTCCGGCCTCCCACGGCGAAGGACGCTTTGTGGCGAATGATGAATGGCTTAAGAAGCTGTTCGCCAACGGCCAGGTGGCCACCCAGTATTCTGATGATCAGGGAAATGTGTCCATGGACGAGGAGTGGAATGTGAACGGTTCCTACGCCTCCATTGAAGGCATCACATCACCGGACGGTCGGGTGCTTGGCAAGATGGCTCACGTGGAACGCAAGGGCGAGAGCGTGGTTGTCAATATTTACGGCGAACAGGATCTGAAAATTTTTGAATCCGGCGTGAATTATTTTAAGTGATAATCAACAAAAGCTGAAGTGAAAAGTTAACTTCCACTTTGAAAGACAGCTCCAAAAAAGTTGCAT
>JAJQID010000235.1 GCA_021199405.1 Lachnospiraceae bacterium | reverse complement strand
GGTAAAAAAATATGAAAAAATGTTGCCAGACCCTGAATTTAAAGAAAAAAACAGGGAAAAAACGTGCAAATTTAACTTGCCAAAAGATTGGAATAGTGTTAAGATAAATCAACCTGAGTTTTTTTACCGTGTCGATTCTGCTGATTTCCTGCGGTTTTCCGGAGATTTGAGCGGATGGCGTCAGCTTATAATAGTCGAGAGGGGCTGACTGCACGGTTAGGGCCGCATATCGGAGCGGCACTGCCGAATTCCGTATGCACATCATTAAAGGAGGAAATTTTTATGATGAAATGTATTTCCCGCAGAGATTTTATGAAGGGAATGGTAGTAGGAGGAGCAGCTCTGGGTTCTGCCGGCGTTCTTTCTGCATGCGGCAGCAGCTCCAGCTCCAGTTCCGAAACCACTGAGACCACAACCGAAGAGACAAGCTCCAGCTCTGAGAGCACAGCCGAAGCTGAACTGACTCCTACGGTAACTTCCGCCGTTGCGGACATGGACTATTACGGGTCCTCCGAGTACATCTACGACTATGTACTTGGCGATTTCTATGACACCTACATGACTGCTTTTGACGCGGAGACCACCTCTGAGAGATATGCTCTGATGGCAATTTCTGAGGCAAAGCTCCTTGAGACCGGCGTGATGCTTCCTCTGTATTCCTCAGGCGGCAACTACGCGATCTCCAGAATCGTCCCCCGTACTACCGACTATGCCAACGCGGGTTCCGATTCCGACAGATATCATTCCGCATTGGTGGCTACTGAGCTGATCACCGCTGAGGATATCCAGGCGCTGAGAGATCTGTGGGATGAGCTGAGAGGCACCGGCACATATATTGATGAAGCCAGGGCTTACATGGAAGAGCATGGCTATGAGTTTGGCGATACTTATGCTACCTATTACACCACGGATCCTCAGACCTATGATGTACTGGCTACCTCCAAGGCTGCGGACTCCGATGTGATTATCAATACCTTCGACGGCCTGCTGGAGTATGACAATGAAGGCGTACAGCAGCCGGCACTGGCGGAGAGCTATGAGGTTTCTGATGACGGTCTGACCTGGACTTTCCACATCCGTGAGGGCGTAACCTGGGTTGACTCTCAGAGCCGTTATATTGCGGATGCTACCGCTGATGATTTCGTGGCTGGCTTCCAGCACATGCTGGATGCTGCAGGCGGTCTGGAATGGCTGGTTGAAGGCGTCATCGAGGGCACTTCCGAATATCTGTCCGGTGAGATCACCGATTTCAGCCAGGTTGGTGTATCCGCTCCTGATGACTACACTCTGGTTTATACTCTGTGCGAGCCCTGCTCTTACTTCAATACCATGCTGGGTTACTCCTGCTTTGCTCCCATGTGCAGAACCTTCTATGAGTCCATGGGCGGTAAGTTCGGCATTGAGTTTGACGCCTCCGCATCTGATTATCAGTATGGCAAGGGCAAGGACAGTATCGTTTACTGCGGACCTTATATCATCAGCAACGCTACTGCGAATGCTACCATTATCTTTACGCAGAACGAGACCTATTATAAGCCTGAGCATGTGAATGTAAGTTCCATCGTCTGGTACTACAATGATGGTTCTGATACCATGTCTTATTACAATAACACTCTCGACGGCACCTACAGCGGTTCCGGACTGAATGCCAATGCCATTGAGGCTGCTACGGCTGACGGCAATTTCGATACCTATGCTTATATTTCCACCACGAATACGACATCCTATATGTCCTTCGTGAATGTAAACAGACAGATCTGGCACAACTCCAACGATGAGAGCGCCATGGTATCTCCCAAGGATGAGGAGCAGCAGGCAACTGCTTACGAGGCTCTGTTAAACCAGCACTTCCGTCTGGCCGTCAATTATGCATGGGACAGAGGAAGCTATCTGGCACAGACCAAGGGCGAGGCTCTGAAGTATGCTTCCATGAGAAATACCTATATTCCCGGCGATTTCGTATATCTGCTTGAGGATGTAACTGTTGACATCAACGGCACTGCTACCACCTTCCCGGAGGGCACCTTCTATGGAGAGATCCTGCAGGCACAGCTGGATGCGGATGGTTCCGACATCATCGCCTGGGACGGCACCAGCACCGACCTGTTCGATGGCTGGTACAATGTGGACGCTGCTGTAGAGCAGATGGATCTGGCTGTTGAGGAGTTGGCGGCTATGGGTATCACAGTGGATGCGGACAACCCGGTTTACATTGATATTCCTTATCCGAATACCTCTGAGACCCGTACCAATATGTACAATGCCATGAAGCAGTCCATTGAGAATGCGCTGGACGGCAGAGTCATTGTGAATCTGGTGGGCGGCACTCAGGATGAGTGGTATTACACCGGCTACAACGTAGATATCGGTTCCGAGTCCAACTACGATCTGTATGACTTGAGCGGCTGGGGTCCGGACTATGTGGATCCGTCCACTTATCTTGACACCATGCTTCCCGAGGGCAGCGGCTATATGACCAAGTGCCTGGGACTGTGGTAAATCAAATAACTGCTGAGATGAAATCTCAGTAAAATAGCTGCAAGAGAGTGGCGAACAGCCACTCTCTTGTGCTATATGGATACAGAAAATTCATAATGGCGCACATCGCGCGTCCATTATATAAAGCGAGAGAAAAATTATGGCAAAATATTTGACAAAGCGTATTTTATACAGCATTTTTTCGGTCATGGCGGTGGTTGTCATCGTTATGATTATGGTATATTCGCTGATGGATCGTATCAAGGTATTCGCCAATGATTCCAATTATACCAAGCTGTTAAATAATCAGAAGATCACCTACAGGTACCAGCAGTGGGAATCCTATGGATATCTGGATTATGTGAGCTATACGGATTATATCAATCAGCTTGCTCTGGATGGCGAAATTGACGAGGAAACCCGTTCCGCGGCGGTTTCTCTGGGCAGAACCGCGGACAAGGATTCCGAAACTGTGGCCGCTTATGTGGCAGAGTTTACGGAGTATTATGAGTCTCAGGGTTATACTGTGGAGCGGTATGACGCTGTACTGGCAGGCAGCAAGGTGGCAACAGGGGGAACTCAGATTTTAATTGCCTATAAGGATATACCGCTGATCAGCCGAATTATCAGCTATTTTTCAAACCTTTTTGAATTTGATAATATCAATTATGTAGAAGACGACGTGGGGGAGAGAGGGCTCACCTTCACTTTATATGATCCTTTGTATGGAGGAGAGAAATTTTCGCCGGCGATTATCGGCAATGGAACTTATCACAAGTACCTGCTGTATTTTGACGATCAGTTTCCCTATATTCATCAGAATTTCCTGACCATCAATCTTGGCGTATCCTATTCTGTCAATCTGGGTATTGATGTGTGGGATACCATGACCCAGACTCAGGGGTCCTATGTGATGCGGGAGGTAACCTATGAGACAGGTCTGACCGAGAACAGTGCGGACAATCTGCATACGGCCACCTACATTTCAGGCTCCCAGAGCGCCACAGCAGTGAACGCAGAGCGCTATGTGGACAATTATACCAGTGTGAGCACCTATAATTTTGGCAGGTCCAAGATGGGTTATTCTTTCATTATGGGTATCATCGCCGTGATTATGGCCTATGTGCTGGGACTGCCGCTGGGTGTTCTGATGGCCAGATACAAGGAAGGGCTTTTAGACAGAATCGGCACACTCTATATTATCTTTATTATCGCGGTGCCTTCTCTGGCTTATATTTTCATGTTTAAGGCAATCGGAGGCTCAGTATTTGGCCTGCCCACCACATTTAATATGGAAAGCTCCAGCAAGCTGTATTATGTGCTGCCTATTATTTCGCTGGCACTGCCCTCCATTGGCAACCTGATGAAGTGGATGCGCCGGTACATGATCGACCAGATGAATTCTGACTATGTGAAATTCGCCCGTTCCGGCGGACTGAGTGAAACGGAGATTTTCAGCAAGCATATCATGAAGAATGCGGCCATTCCCATTGTCCACGGTATTCCGGGCAGTGTGCTGGGGGCGTTAACGGGTGCTATTATTACAGAGCGTGTGTATGTGGTTCCCGGCGCCGGCAATCTGCTGACCTCTGCCATCAGCGCATACGACAATGGTGTGATTGTGGGTGTGACCCTGTTTTACGCAGTGCTGACGGTGACTTCCATCATTCTGGGCGACCTGCTGATGTCCATGGTTGATCCCAGAATCTCATTTACGACGAAGGACAGGTAAAAGCGGATGAATGACAAAGAATTATTTGAAAAATACGATATGTCTGCGGAAGAGCTTTTCGCCAGAATTGATCATAATGAACTGGAATCTGAAAAAATCACGGCACCCAGATATTCTTACTGGAAATCCGTGTTCCGTGTCTTTTTCCGCAAAAAAAGCAACATTGTGATGTTGGCTCTGCTGGGTGTGATCATTGCCATGTCTTATCTGTATCCTACCTTTGTAGAGTATGATAAGTACGGCAATGTGCTGGATGCGGCATCCAAGCATTTAAGGCCCCTGGCAGCCATGAAGCTTCTGGGATACAACATTCACTGGATATTGGGAACCGGTTCCGCCGGCAACTCCACCTTTGACGCGGTCTGGTACGGCGCCCAGATTTCCATTTCTCTCGCCTTTGTGTGCGCCCTGATCAACCTGACCATCGGCGTGGTGGTGGGAGCTGTCTGGGGCTTTTCCAAGAAGGTGGACGCCATCATGATGAATGTGTACAATGTGGTGGCCAATATCCCTTATGTGCTGTTGATTTCCGTGCTGGTCATGCTGTTCAGCCCCAGCTTCTGGACCATGGTGTTCGCTCTGACGGTCACTGGCTGGATCAGTATTGCCTACTTTATCCGGACACAGGTTATCATTATCAGGGATCGTGAGTACAATCTGGCCAGTAAGTGCCTGGGCACCTCAACGCCAAAGATCGCCATGAAGAATATCCTTCCCTTCATGACCTCTGTCATTGTGACCCTGGCTGCTACGGAGATTCCTTCTTATATTTCCTACGAAGTGTTCCTGGCCTATATTGGCATGGGCCTTTCGGATATGTCTCTTGGCCGTCTGATTTATGAGGCTGAGGGTGCCATGGTGACTCCGGGCTGGGAGTTTGAGTTCTGGAGCCCTGTGGCGGTATCCGCCATTGTTTCCATCGTGCTTTACGTGGTGGGACAGAATCTGGGTGACGCGTCCGATCCCAGAACGCATATGTGAGGGGGCAGCCAATGGAAGAGAAAAAGGTATTATTATCAATTAAGGATCTCCATGTGAAGTTCCATGTGCGCGGCCGTATTCTGACTGCCATCCGCGGGATTTCTCTGGATATTTATGAGGATGAGTCCATCGCCATTGTGGGCGAGTCCGGCTCCGGCAAGTCCGTATTTACCAAGACCTTTGCCGGTATGAATGACAGCAATGGATTTATTGATGAAGGACAGATTATTTTCAGTGATCCGGAGCTGGCGGACACCAGAGTTGCTCTGGATAACAGCGCAAAGAGAATGATTTCTTCCGCTTTGGAGAAGCTGAACGAAGCCTCCAGGCTTGAACTTGGCGCGGCCACTTATCAGCAGATTCTGGCTCTGGAGTCTGAGAAAAGGCAGAAGAGCAGCTTAAGCGATGAAGAGCGGGCAAAGCTGGACGCCCAGATCAATGACATTACCTTTAAAAGAACCAATCTGTTTAATGAAAAACAGACCTACGATCCCAAGAATGAGAAGGATAAGGTCAAGGCTGCGAAGGAGCGTCTGAAGCAGTATGATGAGCAGATTAAACAGCTGGAAAAGGAAAAGCAGGACAAGATCAAGGCACATCAGCAGTCGGTAAAAAATGATACTGCCTATCATACGGCCTATGATCAGAAGATGTCCGCCCTGAAGGCTCAGTATGAGAAGGAAATTGCTGGTACGGTTTCTCAGGAGACCATAAAGAGAAATGAGATTCTGGCCAAGGAAATGTATCTTTCCGTGGGTCGTTATGGTTTTGCCCAGAAGAGCAAAATGATGAAGAAGCTTGGCAAGGCTCTGGAGAAGGCCATGAAGCTGGGTGTTAATCTGGATGATCCGGATCAGAGAAATAAGGTATTCTCTGAGGTCAATTTCCGTGTGGAATACCTGGATGAGACGGCCACAGAGCTGCACGGCACCTGCATTCTGGATCTGGCCAAGGTGAAATATGCGCAGGACTGGGCCAAGGTCAGAGGCAGAAGGATTGCCACGGTATTCCAGGATCCCATGACCAGCCTGAACCCCATTATCACCATCGGCAAGCAGATCACCTCCATCATTATGAAGCATCAGGATGTGTCTGAGGCGGAGGCCAGAAAGAGGGCGCTGGAGCTGATGACCAAGGTTGGAATTCCTAATGCGGACGCCCGCTTTGATGATTATCCGTTCCAGTATTCCGGCGGTATGAGACAGCGTATTGTTATTGCCATCGCTCTGTCCTGTCAGCCCAAGATTCTGATCTGCGACGAGCCTACCACAGCTCTGGATGTGACCATTCAGGCGCAGATTTTAAAGCTGATCAAGGATTTGCAGAAGGAATTCCATTATACCATCGTGTTCATCACCCATGACCTTGGAGTGGTGGCGAATATCGCAGACCGTGTGGCTGTGCTCTATGCCGGCCAGATTGTGGAGCTGGGAACGGTGGAGGAGGTCTTCTATGATCCCCGCCATCCATATACCTGGGCGCTTTTGTCTTCCCTGCCTCAGCTGGCACAGCGCAATACGGAGCTTTATTCCATCACGGGTACGCCGCCGTCTTTGTATAATGCCATTCAGGGCGACGCCTTCGCACCGAGAAATCCGTACTGCCTGAAGATTGACACATTGGAGGAGCCTCCCATGTTCCGGGTGACGGATACTCATTATGCCAAGACATGGCTTTTGGATGAGCACGCGCCGAAGATTGAGAAGCCTGAGGGCATTCAGGATATTCATTCGAAACTGATAAAAGCGTTTAATATATAGGGGGATGTGGACATGGCAAACACAAATATCGCAAATGAAAAAGAGGCCCATGTGACGCATTTACCCGAACATGGACCCATTGACGAGAACGGCAGGGAGATTCTGCTGTCCTTAAAAAACGTAGACATTACCTTTGGCAAAGGGGATAAGGCGGTCAGGGCGGTCAAGAACGCTTCCTTTGATATCTATAAGGGAGAGACCTTTTCTCTGATCGGTGAATCCGGTTCCGGCAAGACCACCATCGGACGAGCTGTTATCAGAGTCAACCCCTGTGCGGCAGGTGAGATTCAGTACAAGGGTGTCCGGATTTCCGGCAAAATTCCCAATTCTCTTGACAGAGAGGTTATCCGTAATATCCAGATGGTTTTCCAGGATCCGGCCGCTTCCCTAAATGAGCGCGCCACTGTGGATTATATTATTTCCGAGGGCCTTTATAACTTCCATCTGTATGAGAATGAGGCAGACCGCGTGCAGAAGGTGGAGAATATCATCAATGAGGTTGGTCTGCTCCCGGAGCATCTGACCAGGTATCCTCACGAGTTTTCCGGCGGCCAGCGCCAGCGTATCGGTCTGGCCAGAGCCATGGTCATGGAGCCGGAGCTGGTGGTGGCGGATGAGCCCATTTCTGCTCTGGACGTTTCCATTCGAGCCCAGGTGCTGAATCTGTTAAAGAAGTTCCAGAGAGAGAAGGGCGTAACCTACCTGTTCATCGCCCATGACCTCTCCATTGTGCGGTTTATTTCGGATCGTATCGGTATTATCTACAAGGGCAATATCGTGGAGGTTGCGGAGGCGGAGGAGTTGTTTGACTTCCCCATGCATCCCTACACCCATTCTCTGATTTCCGCCATTCCGATTCCGGACCCGGCGCTGGAAAAGAACAAGGTGCTTTACACCTATGATCCCAGCATTCATGATTACAGTGTGGATCAGCCGGAACTGGTAGACATCGGACACAATCATTTTGTGTACGGAAACAAGAAGGAGATTGAGGAATATAAAGCGCTGCGTGAGAAGAACGAGCCCTTAAAGTCTGTCACCATTCTCAATCCCGAGGATCCGGAGTATGAGGAAAAGCTGAGGGCTTCCCAGGAGAAGAAGATTATTGACGAGGGATATACGCTTCCACCGGTTCATGATACCGGCAGCTTTATTCTTTCCATTCTGTCCTTCTTCCTGCCTGTGCTGGGCATTATTGCTGCCTTTGTATTTAAGCACTTCAATTACATTCGCAACTACAAGGCATGTAAGAAGGGTGCCATCGGCGGCTTTGGGTTTATCGCGGCACTGCTGATTATTTTGCTGGTGTTTATTGTGATTGCGATCATCTAATGAAAGTGCTGGCAACGGTCAGAGGGGCAGGTGTGTTTACACGCAGGGATAACTGACAATCAGACTTTCACAGACAAAAGATAAAAAGCGCCTGTATGTGCTGTGTACAGGCGCTTTTCGAGATTTCATGGGAGGAAACGGATTGGCAAACAGAACAGTGGGGGATAACAGAAATGTGCCTCATCCAAAGCCGGTGCAGCGGGTGGAGCTTTCAGACAAATATATCAGGATCCGCCTTTTTCTGGTGGTAATACTGGTACTGGTGGGAGGAACCTGTCTGGCTTACGCGCTGATGTCCTGGCTGAGCCCGGATTCCGGATGGACGACTATTTCTGCGGATTCAGCGGCGGATATTGTGGAGAGGGATCATTTTGAGCTGCAGTATGAGCTGGGGGCGGCGGATATCGGCACCACCGCGGAGAATAAGGCCATTGTACTGATCTACACGGACGCGCTGGAGTTGGCCTGTCAGAGCTTTCAGGCGGATGTGGAATATGAGGACGTCCATAATATTTATTATATCAACAGAAATTTGAATGAGGATATTGTGGTGGAATCCGTGCTGTATGAAGCCTTTGAACAGATGGGGGATCAGCTTTCTTATTTGTATCTGGGTCCATTATACGCGGAATATTATGCTGTTTTTGCCAGCAATGATGACGCAGAGGCGGCGGTTTATGATCCGGAGCTGAATGGGGAGCAGGGGGAGTATTTTTCACAGATATGCTCCTTTATTGCCAATGGAGATATTGAGCTTGTGCTTCTGGGGGAGAATACCATTCGCTTGGAGGTATCTGAAGAGTACGCGGCTTTTGCTGAGGAATATGGAATTACCTCTTATCTGGACTTTTTCTGGATGAAAAACGCATTTATTGTAGATTATGTAGCTGAACAGCTGACGGCCTCCGGGTATACCAACGGGCAGATCAGCAGCGTGGACGGTTATGTGCGCTGTCTGGATACGAGGGAAGTGACCTTTGGAGTTAATCTGATGGATATTCAGAATGGCAGCGTTCTGCAGGCGGCCACGGTTTCCTATGAAGGATCGAAGAGCATTGTGATGATGAAAAATTTCCCCGTATATTCTACTGATGATGTATCTTATTATACCTACGAAAACGGGGAGATCAGAAACAGCTACCTGTCGGTGGAAACCGGTCTTTGCTCCAGTGCTCTTTCAGGGCTGATGTGCTACGGCAGCGACGCGGGCTGTGCTGATATTATGCTGGAAATGATGCCGGTTTATATCACCTCAGAATTTGACGGGGAAAGTCTGTCAGCGTTGTCAGAGATGGCAGGGGAGGGCATTTACAGTGTTTTCTGCCAGGATCAGGTGATTTATTATAATGAGGAGGGACTGACGCTTACGGACGTCTATGACAGCGGGAATATCGGGTATGTGGTGGAGATGTTAACACCGTAATTTTTTGACAGACATCGGTCGATGACGAATGCTTTTGGAACATGTATTGTGATGTCTGCTTCAGCAGGCATGTCCGTTTACTATCGCGCCGATCACGGGCTGCATAGGCGATCATTCCTAAAAAATAATCAGATTAGCTGTTCCTCTTTCAGACTGGCCTTTAGTTCAGAGCAGGCCTTTCGGAACAGCCGGTTGACATAATCTCTGGTCTGTCCCATCAGTCTGCTGATCTCTGTGACGGTATAGCGTTCACCGTCAAAGCCGCAGTACAGGACGATAATCTGACGCAGTTCCTCCGGCAGTCGAAAGATGCATTTTCGGATGATAGCGTCCTGCTCATTTTGCAGAACCAGAGCTTCTGGGGTAGAGGAAGTCCTGTCCACCGCGATATTGTCGAAATCCTCTATGATGTCGCTGTCGGAGATTCTGCGTGGAATCTGATCCAGGCATTTATTGATGGTAAGAGCACTGAGGCTTGTTTTCTCCATCAGCGTTTCCAGAGTGATATCACTTCCCTCGGCAATGAGGGAGTTTTCTGCCATCAAAATTTTTTTGTAAATTGTGCCATAATAGCTGGACAGGTTCCACCATTCTTTGGAAATGAAAATACTCACATCATGAAGCAGATAGGGTTTAATATAGGTAGTGTAGGCACCGTTGGAAGGGTTATATCCCCTGCTGTTGCTCCACATGCAGCTCATTAGAATGGAATTCAGATCCTCTTTATTCTCATGGCCATAGTATTCATTGAAGGTAGCTCTGATCAATTGTTTGACAAAAGCCTCATAGGAGAGCCAGAGGCAGCAGAAAGCTTCATTCTGGGAGGAAGCGTCCAGGGTAGAATCATACATAGTCCGGATAATTTCCGCAGTTTCAGTTCTGGATAAAAATGTAGGGCTCTTCCTGGGCATGGGTTTTCGTTTCCCTCTTATTACCATTACTAAAAGCGCTTTCTCATGGGTAATCATTGGAATATGGAATATTTTGAGGCTTTTATTTTAATGGAAAAAATTATTTCATCAAAAAATTATCAGCAAATTCAGTCATATTAAAATATTATAATATGTAATTCTGTTACAAAGCTTATTATAAAGGATTGTGTTTTTAATTTCAAGAGGGTTTTACTCTTTGTAGCTATATCATATTTTCAGCATATAGAAAGTTCAAAATTTTTCAGTGACAGCTGTCTTGGGAAAGGGCTTTTTATGTGGTACCATAAAGACAGCAGTAGAGAACCATTTCTTCTGGTGAAGAGGCAGAACTTTTAATTTATCATAGAGGAGTGATGATTCCGATGGGCGTAAAAGATACGATGACTGCAAAATATATGCAGCGAAATGAAATCTTTGCAGATGCGTTCAATTATTATATATATGGCGGCAGGCAGGTCATAGAAGCAGTAAATTCTGATGCAGGTTTTCAGCATCTTGGAAGAACAGAAGTAGATGTATTGAACGCTTGCGTAAATGCGAGTTTGACGATGGGTGAAAGCGAGGTGGAACTAAACGTGTGTCAGGCAATTCAGACATTAAATGAAAGGGCTGCTGAAAAGGCAGCAAATCAGCGTCAAATAGAGGTTCTGTTGCAAAGTGTAAAGAATTTAATGGAGACGATGGGATGGTCAGCTGCACAAGCAATGGATAATATGAAAGTGTCAGAGAATGACCGTAAGGCGTTGGAACCATATCTGTAATATTTTTTTTGACAAACAAAGAGAAACTCCGATCATCATGGATGCTTTAGTGACACTTGATGATTGGAGTTTTTTATTATGGCTGAAAATATGATAGGGATTCCTATTTCTTTCAAGATAGGAACCAAAATGGAAAAAATATAGCATATTAAATTTTAGGTTTAATCTGAAAGCAGAAAAATATAGTTAATATGTTCTCGAAGACAGGATAAATTTTTAACAGATTTTACATTGAAAGAGAAAACGTTTCTTTTTTACAGGATGGTTTTGTGTTAAAATAGGTATAAGATATGGAATTGAACGACAGAAAAGAAATCCGACCAATCAGAATAAAGAAAAATCCATTTCAGACCGTGAATGTCCCCGGTTCAAAGAGCATAACCAACCGGGCGTTGCTTCTGGCCGTTATGGGGATGGGAAAGAGCACGCTGCGGGACTGTCTTTTCTCAGAGGATTCCAGATATTTTCTGCAGTGTGTGCAGGATCTGGGCTTTGAGACTACAGTGGATGAAGCCGCAGCCCGGATTGAGGTGACAGGGCTGGGAGGTGAAATCCCGGTGCGGGAAGCGTCAGTCTATGTGGGAAGCGCGGGAACGGCAGCCAGATTTCTGGCGGCTTACCTGGCCTGCAGCGAGGGTCGCTTTTATATGGATGCATCGGAGCAGATGCGGCGCAGACCCATGGAGCCTCTGATCACAGCGCTGGAGAGCATCGGGGCCCGGATTGAATGTACCGAAAGGCCGGGACATTTTCCGATGGTGATTACAGGACATGGAATCCTGAAAGACCAGGTGAAGGTGGACATTGACCAGAGCAGTCAGTTTCTGAGTGCACTGCTGATTGCCGCGCCGTTGTCGGGAAAAGAGCTTGCCATTGAGGTGAATGGAAGTCATGGCATGGCATATATTGATATGACGGTCAGAATGATGAGGCAGTTTGGCGTGAAAGTCAACAGGACGGAGGATGGGGAATTTGTTGTCCCAGGTGGACAGCACTATGAGACTCTGGAGTATCGGATCGAGCCGGATGCTTCCGCGGCCTGCTACTTCTGGGCGCTGGCTGCCATCCATGGAATTTCTGTGACAGTGCCTCACCTGCATTTCGATTCTCTGCAGGGAGATGTAGCCTTCGCCGGGCTTCTTTCGAGGATGGGCTGTGAGGTGGAGGATATCGAAGAGGGGATTCGGGTGACGGGACCGTCCAATGGTATTTTGAAGGGCGTAGTCGCGGACATGCACAGCTTTTCTGATCAGGCTATTACCCTGGCGGCTATCTCGCCTTTTGCGGATAGCCCGGTGGAGATTACAGGAATTGGTCATATCCGCCATCAGGAGAGCGACCGGCTCGCCGCAATGGCGGAAAATCTGCGGATCATGGGCCTTCAGGTGCAGGAGAGTGAGGACAGCATCCGGATTGAGCCGGGGACGCCCCGGGCCGCGGTGATTGAGACTCATGAGGATCATCGGCTGGCCATGGGCTTTGCGCTGACTGGCACCAGAGCGGAGGGAATTGTAATTAAAAATCCGGGGTGCTGTAAAAAGACTTTTGAGCAGTATTTTCAGGTGCTGGACCAGGTGACAGCGGCAGTCGAGGGAAAGCAAATGCAGGAAACGGGATGAAACCTTCGTGCTGAGGAGAGAATAAATACAGAGGGATGATAAGATGGCGACGGATTTAGGCGAATTGAGAAAAGAAATCGATGAGATAGATGAACAGATTGTCAGTCTCTATGAACGGCGCATGGATGTGTGCCGGGAGGTAGCTCAGTATAAGATTGAGAATGGCAAAAAGGTTTTTGACTCAGTCAGAGAGCGTGAGAAAATTGCCGCTGTCCGGGGCATGGTGCAAAAGGACAGTTATCGCATTGGAGCTCAGGAGCTTTTTGAACTGATCATGAGCACCAGCAGGAAGATGCAGTATCAGATGCTGGCCCAGGCGGGCGCTGCGGGCAGGCTTCCCTTTATTCAGGTGGAAAAGCTGAACACAGAGAATTCCCGGGTGGTGTTTCAGGGCGCGGAGGGGGCGTACTCTCAGGCAGCCATGCGGCAGTTTTTCGGAAATCAGGTGAACAGCTTCCATGTAGAAACTTTCCGGGACGCCATGTGTGCCATCGAGGAGGGAAGCGCGGATTTTGCGGTGCTGCCCATTGAAAATTCCACTGCGGGTATCGTCAGTGAAATTTATGATCTTTTACAGGAATTTGAAAATTATATTGTTGGAGAGCAGGTCCTTCAGATCAACCAGTGTCTGCTGGCGCTGCCGGGGGCGAAAAAGGAGGATATTCAGGTGGTGTACTCCCACCCCCAGTCGCTGATGCAGACCGCCAGATATTTAAGCGCGGCGGGCTGGCAGCAGATCAGCATGAAAAATAACGCCTTCGCGGCTCAGAAGGTGGCCGCGGACGGTCGTCTGAATCAGGCGGCCATCGCCGGCTCCTCCGCCGGAGAGATTTACGGACTTCAGGTGCTGGAGAGCGGCATCAATGATGTGAAGGGCAACAGCACCCGGTTTATCATTGTGACCAATCAGAAAATCTTCCGGTCAGACGCAAAAAAGATCAGCATCTGTCTGGAGGTGCCTAATGAAAGCGGTTCCCTGTATCATATGCTGAGTCATTTTATTTTCAATGATCTGAATCTGACCAAGATCGAGTCCAGGCCCATCGAGGGCAGGAACTGGGAGTATCGTTTTTTTATTGATTTTGAGGGCAACCTTTCCGACAGCGCAGTGAAGAACGCACTGCGGGGATTAAGAGAGGAAGCCTCAAATATGAAAATTTTAGGGAATTACTGAGATTGAAAAAGGGGAGATGGCAATGAAATTATTCGCGGCGATCGAAGTGGGCTCCTTTGGCCTGTCCATGAAGATTTTTGAATATCAGGATGGGAAAATGTGTGAGATTGAAAGCCTCAGGCACAGCCTGGATATGGGAACGGACGCCCATGCTTTGGGCAGGATCAAGGATGAGCACATGGATGAGATTTTTCATGTGCTCAGGGAATTTCAGTCCGTCATGAAAAGCTATAAGGTGACGGAGTATACCGCCTACGGCACCAGCGCCCTGCGGGAGGTATCCAACACGCTGCTTTTCTGCGACCAGGTAGAGCAGCGGACCGGCATCAGGATTCAGGTCTTAAGCAATACGGAGCAGAGGTATCTGAATTATAAAGCCATTGCTGCCAAGAGCGAGACCTTTCAGAAAATCATTGAGAAAGGGACGGCGATTGTGGATATCTGTGGCGGAGGTTTGCAGATTTCCCTCTTTGATAAGGACACGCTGGTGTGTACTCAGCAGCTTCGTCTTGGTCTTCTGCGGCTGCAGGAACAGCTGCAGCGTCTGAAGGCGGATGAGCAGAGTGTGGAGCCCAGAGTTCTGGAGCTTGCCAATCCTCAGCTTTCCGTGTTCAAGCGCATGTATCTGAAGGGGCAGAAGATCACTAATGTGATCATGGTGGATGAGCATATTTCCCGTTATCTGATGAAAAAAACGGGGCATGAGTACGGGCAGGGCTTCTGGGATGGCGCGGAGTTTGGCCAGCTGATGGACCGTGCTTCAAATATGAGTAAGATGGAAATTTCCAGACTGCTGCAGGCACCGGAGGACCGGCTGGATACCATGATGCTTTCCGGTATTCTGCTCAGACGCGTGATGGAGGTAACGGGAGCGGAGGTTTTATGGGTGCCAGGCGCCGAGCTGTGCGATGGAATCGGCTATGATTATGGAGAAAAACACAAGCTGATCGTCATGTATCATGATTTTGAAAAGGATATTATCGCCTCTGTCAATAATATCAGCAAGCGGTATATGGGCTCGAAAAAGCGCAGCGAGACCCTGGAGAGACTGGCGCTGGCGATCTTTGACAGTGTGAAGAAAGTCCATGGCCTGGGAAAACGGGAGAGACTTCTTCTGCGGATTTCCGCCCTGCTTCATGACTGCGGTAAATATATCAGCATCACCACCATGGGGGCCTGCTCCTACAGTATTATCATGTCCACGGAGATTATCGGCCTGTCCCATCTGGAACAGGAAATGGTGGCCAATATAGTGCGCTTTAATCATGATGATTTCGAGGATTCGGAGTATTCACTGCGCCGGAAGGTGGATCCCCAGACTTATCTGACCATCGCCAAGCTGACGGCGATTCTCAGAGTGGCGAACGGGCTGGACCGCAGCCACAAACAGAAATTTGACGTGGTGAAGTGCCAGCTGAAGGACGACAAGCTGGTGATCAGCGTGGAGACAGAGCAGGATATTTCTCTGGAAAAGGGACTGGTGACGGAGCGCACCGCCTTTTTTGAGCAGGTATTTAATGTCAAGGTGGTTATTCGACAGAGGAGAACTGCGCAGGAGGCCTGATTGGGCGGCGTATAAAAAAGAAAGCCGAAAGGAAGGGGAGAAGGGATGGAAGCAAAGGATATCAAGTCAGAGGATCTGCGGAATCCGAAATATTACGTAAACCGGGAACTGAGCTGGCTGAAATTTAATCTGAGAATTCTGGAGGAGGCCAGAGACCGGAGCCTTCCGCTGTTTGAACGGCTGAAATTTCTGTCCATCACCGCTTCCAATATGGATGAATTTTTTATGGTTCGTGTGGCCAGTCTGATGGATCAGGCAGATGATCATCCGCAGAAGAGGGACATCGCGGGTATGACCGCAGCCGAACAGCTGGACGCTCTGGATGAGGAGATTCATTCCTTTGTGCAGCTGCAGTACAGTACCTGGAACCGCTCTCTGGTACCGGGGCTCGCGCAGAATGGACTGCGTATGGTGAAGCGGCATGAGGAGCTGACCAAAAAGGAAGGGGAGTTTGTGGATCGTTATTTCATGAATTCCGTATATCCGGTGCTGACGCCCATGGCTGTGGATTCCTCCAGACCTTTTCCGTTGATCAGAAATAAATCCCTGAATTTAGGCGCACTGGTGCGCAAGAAAAATACGAAGGGCGGGGAGGAGCCGGAGTTTGCCACGGTACAGGTGCCCGGTCTTCTGCCCAGAGTGGTGGAGCTGCCTCAGTCGGAAAACGGCACAAGAAATCTGATTCTGCTGGAAGAGATTATCGAGCGGAATATGGATAAGCTGTTTTTAAATTATAATATTGAGTGCGTATATCCCTTCCGCATTACCCGGGACGCGGAGTTTGACCTGGATGAGGATGATTCCGAGGATCTGTTAAAGGAAATCGAGCACCAAATCAAAAAAAGGCAGCGGGGAGAGGCTATCCGCCTGGAGGTGGACGCGGATGTGGACAAAAATCTTTTAAAATTTTTGAAAAAAGAGTTGTCGATTAAGGAGAGTTCGATTTATTATATAGACGGTCCTCTGGATCTGACTTTTCTGATGAAGGTGTATGGACAGGAAGGATTTGATCATCTGAAGGCGGAGAAGTTTGTGCCCCAGGTGCATCCGGATTTTTCGGACTGCGAGGATATTTTCGCGCTGATCAGGGAGAAGGATGTGCTTCTTCACCATCCTTATGAATCCTTTGATCCTGTGGTGCAGTTTGTACAGCAGGCGTCCAAAGACCCGCAGGTACTGGCCATCAAGCAGACCCTGTACCGGGTCAGCGGGAATTCCCCCATCATTGCGGCTCTCGCTCAGGCGGCGGAGAACGGCAAGCAGGTGACCGTGCTGGTGGAGTTGAAGGCTCGTTTTGACGAGGAAAATAATATCGGCTGGGCGAAGATGCTGGAGAAGGCCGGCTGTCATGTGATTTACGGTCTGGTTGGCCTGAAAACCCATTCTAAGATTACTCTGGTGGTCCGGGGCGAGGAGGACGGCATCCGCAGATATGTCCATCTGGGCACCGGCAATTATAATGATTCCACCGCCAGGCTGTACACGGATGTGGGGATGCTGACCTGTGCAAACGCCATCGGGGAAGACGCCACGGCGGTGTTCAATATGTTGTCCGGCTATTCGGAGCCGCTGCACTGGAATAAGCTGTCTTTAGCGCCGCTCTGGCTGAAGGATCGGTTTATTTATCTGATTGACAGGGAAGCAGGCTATGCGAAGGCGGGGAGAAACGCCCGGATCATTGCCAAGATGAATTCGCTCTGCGATCCGGATGTGATTGAGGCTCTTTATCGTGCGTCATGCGCCGGGGTGAAGATTGACCTGATTGTCCGGGGAATCTGCTGTCTGAAGGTGGGAATCCCCGGCGTTTCTGAGAATATTTCCGTGCGCTCCATTGTGGGATATTTTCTGGAGCACAGCAGAATCTTTTTCTTTGAAAATGGCGGGAAAGAGGAAATCTACGCTTCCAGTGCGGACTGGATGCCCAGAAACCTGGAGCGCAGAGTAGAGATTTTATTTCCCATTGAGGATCCGGCATTGAAGGAAAAGGCATATGGAATTCTGGACGCACAGCTGAAGGATACGCTGAAGGCCCGGGAGCTGAAGCCGGACGGCACTTATGAAAAGGTGGATCTGAGAGGAAAAGAGAGGTTTGGCAGCCAGGCATTTTTTGTCGCGCAGGCGGTGGAAAATGCGAAGCTGCACAGCAAAAAGGAGGAGATGAGCCGCGTATTTATTCCAAGAATGGCGATGGATCAGTAGAAGGGGTAATTCCTGCTCGAAAGCGTCGGAGTGCCTGTCGAAGAACGTGCTGTTTTGAGAAGTCGGCGAATGAGACAACATGAAATGCACAAAAAATATCGTACTTGCCAGTGGGTCTCCGAGAAGAAGGGAACTGTTGACGCAGCTTGGCTGGGAGTTTGAGGTGATTGCCAGCGACTGTGAGGAAAAGATCACAGAAAAAAGACCTTCGAGAATCGTCTCTCAGCTTTCAGCGCAGAAAGCGGAAAATGTATGGGAGAAGCTCTCCAAAGAGCAACAGGAGAAAAGTCTGGTGCTGGGAGCTGATACCATTGTGGCTCTGGACGGCTTGATTCTGGGAAAACCCAACACAGCGGACCGGGCTGTGGAGATGCTGCAGAAGCTCTCCGGCAATGCCCATCAGGTGTTTACCGGAGTGACCTTTGTCTGGATGGAGCAGGGCAAAAAGAAAATCCATACCTTTTATGACATGACCGAGGTGAAGGTGGCAGCTCTCTCCCTGACGGAGATTCAGGATTATGTGGAGAAGGGAACCTGTCTGGACAAGGCGGGAGCCTACGGTATTCAGAATGAGTTCGCTCCCTATGTGACAGAGATTTGTGGAGATTACAGCAATGTGGTTGGGCTGCCTCTGGCGGCGGTTTATGCCCAGATGAAGCACTCCGGCCTGATTTATATGAACAGTCTGGCGGCGCCGGCTTCTGCAATTTCCGGCAAAATCAAGGGGGTGATCTTTGACCTGGATGGAACGCTGGCGGACACGCTGGAGTCGATCACTTATTGCGGCAATTATGCCATGCGGGCCTGTAAGCTGCCGGAAATTCCAAGAGAGAAGTACCGTTATTTTGTGGGAGAGGGATCGGACACTCTGATTCGGCGCTGTCTGATTTATTCCGGGGATGATGAGCTGAAGTTATTTGAGAAAGCTTACGCCCGGTATCAGATTATTTTTCAGGAAAAATGTATGTACAATGTGACGACATATCCGGGAATGATGGAGACGCTTCAGACCATGAAGGCCAACGGAATCCGGCTGGCGGTGCTGTCCAACAAGCCCCATGAGCAGGCGCTGGATGTGGTATACAGTCTGTATGGGAGGGAGCTGTTTGACACTGTACTGGGGCACAGGCCGGGAATCGCCAAAAAGCCCAGCGCCCAGGGAGTGCAGGAGATTCTGAAGGGCTGGGATATGGAGGCCTCGGACGTCATGTATGTGGGAGATACGGCCACGGATATGATGACGGGGAACGCAGCCGGGGCGCTGACAGTGGGCGTGCTGTGGGGGTTTCGGGATCGGGCGGAGCTGGAGAAGCACAGGGCGCAGAGGATTGTGGAGAGGCCCCAGGAGCTGCTGGATTTATTGTACGAGGAGAAAATAGAATGACGGAACAGTTTGATGACGCAGTGGTGCAGTGTTTTCTGGAGAAGCAGGAGCAGCTGCTGTATAAGAAGGTGTTTTCTACAGAAGAGGAAGCACGGGAGTTTCTGGAGGAGGGCATGGCTGTGGTGGCCGGCTCTGTGAAGGAGGTACGGGAGTTTTTTGAGGAAGAGGGACTGGATACCGAGGGGCTGAGGGGAAAGAAGATCCTGGAGGCTGACGAGGTGTTTGAGGTCGGAGATGGACGATATCTGATAGTAGAAGCGTGAGGGGCTTTCGCCCCTCCGTATTTTATCTGTGCAGCTTCAGAATATCCAGCAGCTCCTGAGGTACGAACAGTTTTCCGAAACCGGTGCCCAGAGAGATGTCGGGTTTGGCGTCTCCGTGGTAGTCGCTGCCGCCGGAGAGGAGCAGCCCGTATTTTTCCGCCAGCCGGCGCACATAGCGCTCCTGCTCGATGGTGTAGGTGGAGTAGATGGCTTCAATGCCCACAAGTCCGGCGTTTTTCATTTCGCAGATCAGAGCCTCCAGCTGAGCCTCAGTCAGTTTGTACAGCATGGGGTGAGCCAAAATTGGAATGCCGCCGGCATTTAAAATCAGATGAACAGCGTCCACGGGGGTGATTTTCTCCCGGGGCACAAAATAGGGAGTGTCTTCTCCAAGATAGACGGAGAAGGCCTCCTTTTTATCTTTTACAAAGCCTTTATCGATCAGGTAAGTGGCATAGTGCGCCCGGGTCAGCACGGCGCCGGGATAGGCGGCGGTCAGTTTCTCATAAGAGATATCGAAACCAGCCAGCTCACGAAGCCGGTCACACATCAGCTCATTTCTTTTTTCTCTTTTTAAAACAAAATCAGTCAGAGCCTTCTGCAGAGCCGCATTGTGAATATCAATATACAGACCCACCACATGGATGTCGCAGCCCCATTTATCAGTGGAAAGCTCCACGCCGGGAATAATCTCCGGCACGTTGTCCAGACCGGCGGCGCGCAGATCGGCGGCATGTGTGACCGCTTCCTCTACGCCGTCAGTGGTGTCGTGGTCAGTGAGAGCCATGGCGGCCAGACCGATTTCCCGGGCCATGTCTACCAGCTGGGAGGGAGATTTGCTGCCGTCAGATTTACAGGAGTGAGTGTGCAGATCCACTGCTTTCATGAAATTATTCCTCCGTATCGGTGATACTGGCGGTGTAGACGGTGCGCTTTCTTGCCAGTTCATCGTTAGCCAGATATTCGTCATAGGTAGTCATCTTGTCGATCAGGGTGCCGTCCGGAAGGATTTCCATAATGCGGTTGGCAGTGGTCTGTACCAGCTGATGATCACGGCAGGAGAACAGCTCCACGCCGGGGAATTTGATCATGCCGTTATTTAAGGCGGTGATGGATTCCATGTCCAGGTGGTTGGTGGGTTCATCGAAGAGCAGCACATTGGCGCCGCTGATCATCATTTTGGAGAGAAGACACCGTACCTTTTCTCCGCCGGAGAGAACACGCACCTTTTTGACGCCGTCCTCACCTGCAAACAGCATCCGTCCCAGAAACCCGCGCACATAGGTGATATCATCCACGGGGGAATAGCCTATGAGCCAGTCCGCGATAGTATAGTCATTGTCAAATTCTGCAGTGTAATCCTTTGGAAAATAAGCTCTGGAGGTGGTAACGCCCCATTTGAAGCTTCCCTCGTCCGGCTCCATCTCTTCCATCAGAATCTGGAAGAGAACGGTCTTGGCGTGCTCATTGCCGCCTACAAAGGCAATCTTATCGTCGCGGTTCATGATGAAGGAAATGTTGTCCAGCACCTTCACACCGTCAATGGTCTTGGAGAGATTTTTGACCTCCAGCACCTCGTTGCCGATCTCCCGGTCAGGGCGGAAATCAATATAGGGATATTTGCGGCTGGAAGGCTTGATCTCATCCAGCTCAATCTTTTCCAGAGCCCGCTTGCGGCTGGTGGCCTGCTTGGACTTGGAGGCGTTGGCGGAGAAGCGGGAGATAAATTCCTGTAGCTCCCTGATTTTTTCCTCTTTCTTTTTATTGGCTTCCTTCATCTGACGGATGAGAAGCTGGCTGGATTCATACCAGAAATCATAGTTGCCGGCATAGAGCTGAATCTTGCCGTAGTCGATATCCGCGATGCAGGTGCAGACCTTGTTGAGAAAATAACGGTCGTGGCTGACCACGATGACGGTATTTTCGAAGTTGATGAGGAATTCCTCCAGCCAGGCAATGGCGTCCAGATCCAGGTGGTTGGTGGGCTCATCCAGCAGCAGGATATCGGGGCTTCCAAAGAGCGCCCGGGCCAGAAGCACCTTTACCTTGTCGCTGCCGTTTAAGGTGCTCATGAGAGAGT
>JAJQID010000232.1 GCA_021199405.1 Lachnospiraceae bacterium | reverse complement strand
GTACTTTACTTTCCCTTCACAAATCCGTTGTAAATCGCCTTGATGGCCGTCTCAAAGTCCCGGTTGGCCACACCGATAATGATATTCTGCTCACTGGAGCCCTGATCGATCATCTTGACGTTGACGTCTCTGGCGGAAAGCTGTTTGAAAATCGTGGCTGCGGTGCCCTTCTGCGATTTCATGCCCCGTCCCACCACGGCGATCAGCGCCAGATCCGCTTCAATATCAATGGTATCGGGCCGCGCCAGTCTCTGAATGGCGGAAACCACATTCTGCTCCTTGTCAATAAACTCATCCTGATGCACATATACCGTCAGAGTATCGATCCCGGTGGGCATGTGCTCAAAGGAAATTCCGCAGTCCTCAAAGGCCTGAAGAACCTTGCGCCCGAAGCCAACCTCCGAGTTCATCATATCCTTCTCCACGTTCACCGAGCAGAAGCCCTTCTTGCCGGCAATACCGGTGATAATGTATCTGGATTTCTGACAGGTGCTCCCCACAATCCAGGTGCCCGGATCCTCGGGAGCGTTGGTGTTGCGGATATTGATCGGAATATTTTCCTGACGCACCGGGAAAATAGCGTCCTCATGAAGCACTGTAGCTCCCATGTAGGCCAGCTCCCGAAGCTCTTTATAAGTAACATACTCTATCGGCTGCGGATTGTCAACAATTCTCGGGTCGGCCACCAGCATTCCGGACACGTCAGTCCAGTTCTCATATACGTCCGCCCGCACCGCCTTGGCCACAATGGAACCGGTGATATCAGAGCCCCCTCTGGAAAATGTCTTCACCCGTCCGTCCTTATAAGAACCGTAAAAACCGGGAATAACGGCGTTATTGTATTTGCTGAGACGTCTGCTCATCAGCTCCTGAGTAGTATTGTCATCATACTCCCCGCCTGCGGTAAAACGAATCACCTCCGCCGCGTCCACAAAGGGAAAGCCCAGATAAGCCGCCATCACTCTGCCGCTTAAGTACTCCCCCCGGCTGGCCGCATAGTCAGCGCCCGCCTTCTTCAGAAAATTCTCCGAAATAACGGCAAACTCATCCTCCAGGGAGAGATGGAGAGAAAGCCCTTCTATGATCTCATCGTATCTTGCCTTAACAGCGGCAAGCTTTTCTGAAAAATCCTCCCCTGCCTCCGCCGCCGCATAGCAGCCGTAAAGCATATCCGTGACCTTGGTGTCCCCGTCAAAACGCTTGCCCGGTGCGCTGGGCACCACATATGACCTCTGCACATCCTCCCTGATGATATTTCCCGCTTTTGCAAACTGCGCGGCGCTGGCCAGTGAGCTGCCGCCGAATTTTACCACTTTTTTCATACTCTGTATATCTTCCCTCATTTATGTATAGTAAGGAGCTGCACAAGTTATTTTCCGACAGTTCCTGATTTCTCCGAAATCTTCCCTACGCCTCCATACGCAGGAAACCAATCCTGTTCTCAAGTGCCGCGTACTTCACCTGAAACTGCCCCTCGGTCAGCCTTCCTGTCACAAAGCCGCATTCCCCTGCCGCTCCCTCCAGCGTAATAAACTTCTCCACGCCGAACACTTCCTTCACCCGTTCCTGATCCTGCACACCGGTTCGCACAAAGAAAGCGTTTTCCATCTCCTCAAAGGGCACCACGTCCGCCTCATCCGTTCCCCAGGGACAGGCGGCGGTATGACCCTCATTCAGCCCTGCGGTGATCACGTCGCTCACCACCGCGCTGGCGGTGGGCCTGCGCCCCGCTCCTGCGCCGTAATACATGGTATCGCCCAGCATGTTGCCGTGCACCACAATGGCGTTAAACACATCATCCACCATATACAGGGGCTGACCGGCTTTTACAAGGAAGGGAGCCACCATGGCCGCCACCCTCTCCCCGCGCTCGCCTGCCTTTCCCAGCAGCCGGATTTTGCAGTTCAGCTTCCGGGCATAGGCAATGTCAGTGCTGGTGACTGCTGAGATGCCCTCCACATGGATTTTATCATATTTTACAGTTTTCCCAAAAACCAGAGAAGCAAGGATGGCTATTTTTCTGCCGGAATCATGTCCCTCCACATCGGCCTCCGGATTTCTCTCCGCATAGCCCAGACGCTGAGCCTCCTTCAGAGTCTCCTCATAATCCATCCCCTCGTTGGCCATTTTGGTCAGCATATAATTGGTGGTGCCGTTCAGAATTCCCTGTACGCTGCCGATTCTGTCCTGAGTCAGGCAGCTGCATATATTATGAATGATCGGGATACCGCCGCCCACGCTGGCCTCGAAAAGATAGCTGCAGTTATGCTCCGCTGCAACCTTTAACAGCTCCGGGCCGAAAGCCTCCACCAGCTCCTTGTTGGAGGTACACACGCTCTTGCCCGCCTCCAGCGCCCTTCTGGAAAAATCAAAGGCCGGCCTTTTGCCTCCCATGGTCTCACAGCAGACGCTGATCTCCGGATCCTTCAATATGATATCTATATCATGAACCACCTTTTTCTCATTGACATCTCCCGGAAAATCCCTCAGATCCAGAATGTATTTGACCTCCAGATCCAGACCGGTCTTTTGAGCGATGGCGTCACGGTTAGCGTCGATGACCTGGGCCACGCCCCCGCCTACAGTGCCGTATCCCAGAACAGCGACTTTGACTGATTTCAGCATAATTTCTCTCTCCTGTGTTCATTGTCCTTTTTGATTACTGTGAGTAATAACGGCTCATTCCCTGCCGATAATTTCAACGCTTCCGACGCCCTCCAGCTCCTCCAGCGCCTGCACCATGGCCGAGGTATCCCCGGAAGACGCAGATACCTGCACACTGATGGATAGGCTGGCGACACCGTTAATGGGAATGCTCTGATGAATCGTCAGAATATTGACATTGCTCAGTGCAATGATCTGCAGTACCCGGCTCAAAAGCCCCGGCACGTCATTGATCTGCAAAGACAGGGTAATGGTCTGTCCTCTGGCGTTGTCGTGGAAGGGAATGATATCATCTCTGTATTTATAGAAGGAACTTCGGCTGATCCCCAGCCTGTCCACCGCTTCCTGAACGCTGGCAGCCTGACCGCTTTTCACAAGCCGCTTGGCCTCCACCACCTTTAGAAGGACCTCAGGAACCGCCCTCCTTCTGACCACATAATATTCTGTCTGCTCCATCCTGTTTCCTCACTCGTTGGTACGTAACCGGAATGCACCGGTTCTGAAGCCTTTGTTGCTGCAGCAAAGACATTTGTGCGCAACCGGTGGATATGTTACCACATGCCGTGAAAAAAAACAAGGGCTTCTGTTATGTTTTTTCAAATGTTTCTATTCGCAGCCAATATATTTCATGTATGCGGAATATGCCGACGGAATGGGATATTTTTCCCTGATCTCCTCCGGTCTCACAAAAAGCCAGCCCTCAGGGGGTATATAAGCTGTCAGCTCATCCACCCGGATCAAAAAGCCCGTCATGTGCCATTCCCTGTGGGTAAAAATATGAACCGCATCCTCCAGCGGCCGAATCCGCACAGCCCTGATTCCCTTTTCCTCCAGCGATTCTATTGCCTGCTGTGCCGAGACCTGCCCCTCGATCACCGGGAACTCATACATCCCCGCCAGAAGCCCCTTCTCCGGGCGCTTCCTGATGGCAATTCTTTTTTCATCCCGCAGAATCAGCACCGTGCGCCGCTCAATTTTTCTTGCTTTTTTGGGCGCCCTGCGGGGATAATTCTCCTGCGTTTTGCTTTTGTATGCCTCGCAAAATCCGGACAGGGGACAGATTTCACACCTTGGCTGACCATTGGGCATGCAGACCATGGCGCCGATCTCCATCATGGCCTGGTTAAACTCCCCGGGGTGCTCCCGGCTCATGGCCTGCTCCAGCAGCGCCTCATAGTCTCTTTTCACCTCATCCCGGCCAATATCCCGGTCATCGGCAAAGACCCGGCTCAGCACCCTCAGCACATTGCCGTCCACCGCTGCAGCCACCCTGCCGTAAGCGATGGAGGAAATTGCGCCCGCTGTGTAAGGACCAATCCCGGGAAGCTTTAAAAGCTGATCCTTCTCCTGCGGCAGATCCCCGCCGTATTCCTCTGTCACCACCCGGGCCGCCTTCTGCAGATTCCTGGCCCGGCTGTAATATCCCAGCCCCTCCCAGAGCTTCAGCAGTCTCTCCTCCGGCACCTTTGCCAGCGCCTCCACATCCGGCAGCGCCTCCAGAAAGCGCTGATAATAAGGCTTCACCGCCTCCACCCGGGTCTGCTGCAGCATAATCTCCGACACCCAGACATGATAGGCTTTTGGGTCCTCCCGCCAGGGAAGGCTTCTCTTATTTTCTCTGTAATATTGTAATAAGTCCTCGGTAAAATCCGCCACTCTGCAGGCCCGCTCCTCCAGAAAAACCGGCACCGGAGCCCGCAGTGCCATACTTTCCGACGTGACATCACAGTCATAAGTCAAAATCCGCACCCCGGACGCAGACGCAGTCCATAATGCGTTGGCAAATTCCCTGTGCATGGCTCTGTTTGGTGTAAAATATTTCACACCTGACATCTGGATCACAAACAGAATATAAGTCTGATATCCCTGTTCTTTTGCCCTGACAAGCTCCTCCACATGCTTAACTGCCCTGTCACTGGGAGCATCCGGAAACATGACAACCCCGTCATTTTCCAGAGTGACTCCTTTGACCTCCACAAAATATTTCTCCTCTCCGGCCTCCATATAAAAATCAAAGCGGGAGTTGCCCCAGGTGGTTTCCGGCCTCACCAAATCCGGGCAGGGCACAAGGCCGCCGGCCTGAAGCCACTCCCCCGCCGCCTGATTGGGAGCCATGGAATCCATATTGACCAGACGACTTCCCTTTTCCACCGCCACCAGATCATAGGCAGTTTTTCGTGCCGTCTGTCCGCTCTTTTCCAGATAAACAACAGCGCCGGGCTGCAATAGCTCCCGGCACCTGCCTGTATTTTTCACATGCACTCTCTCCCGCTCAGAAACGCCGGGAATACGGACATACGCGATGAAGCGGTTAGGCCGCTCCAGAAAATACGCCTTCACAATGTGCTGATAATTCATTGGTTTGATACCCCATTCCTTATTACCGGTTCACCTCAAAGCGAACCTGGGTGCTGAGGACACTCTTTAAGCTGGCCGTCCGTTCCTCCAGGCTGCCCTCCGGCACCTCCGTATCCAGGGCAACCGCCATGGTATTGATCATATCGTCCGTTATCCTGTGCTCCACACCCACAAAAATCCGAAGCTTCTGCGCATAAGTGTCCGCGTCCAGAAATTCCAGCACTGCCGGGTCAATCTGCGCAATCTTCGGCGGCTCGCTCTTTTCAAAGCAGTTCTCCTGTTCCGCGTTGGGATACTTGACATGATTGACCGGAGCCAGAAAATCCTGAAGCGGTCTGGCAAAAGCCTTTTCCTCTCCATAAAGCGTCCGATAGACCACCATCTGCTCCCCGGTTCTGGTATCCTCCGCCAGTGTCATAATCTCATAAAACTCTCCTCTGAAATGCCGGTAGGTTTCCCCGGGCTTTGGAATTTCTCTCATTTTTTCTTTCCTCATTAAAAATATGCTTGCATTTTGACAATCTTTTTGGTATACTATCCTGGTCGCGTAGGGGAATCATCCAGCGGCAGGATGGCAGTCTCCAAAACTGCTCACGGGGGTTCGAATCCCTCTTCCCCTGTTGGCTCCGTTCCGAAAGGTTCGGAGCTTTTTTATTTGCCGCAAAGGGACTTCAGGGATCCCTCTGCCAGTCTTTCATTTTTCTTTTCACTCGCTCATTATAACAAACTCAGCGCAGGTTGTCATCAGCCAATCTCTTCCCCAGCCCCCAAAAAATAAAAAACATTTCTGAAATTCTGTCATATTCTCCCATCTTTCCCGTCTCATAAGGCAGAAGGAACTAAGTCCCGGGCCATATCTATGTATGATCTGGACTACATAATACTCAGAAAGAGGGAGGAAACGCCATGAAAAAGAAAACCT
>JAJQID010000059.1 GCA_021199405.1 Lachnospiraceae bacterium | reverse complement strand
ATATAATCCCCGTCCTCCAGGCGAATGCGCACTGTGTCCAGATTTAACGTTTCAAAAGCGCCCAGCGGAAGGTTGGCGACCTGAATCCGTTCCACCATATCCTGCCGCTTGTGATATCCCGCCGGAGCGCCGATCTTGTAGCACTCGCAGAAGCCGCGGTACAGATTGATATCGCATACATCCAGCGTGGACATCCAGGTCTCCTGCCCTTCCTGCAGCAACAGATCGTTCAGAAGCTGGATCACCTCCTCCTTACTGTACCCGGCCAGAAGGAATTTCTCCATAAACTCCAGAAGCTTTTCACTGCAGCCAAGAGCCTGAACCCCGCTGCCAACGCCGTCCGCCAGCATCAGAATTTCATGCCCGTCGATGCCCTCCATGACAAGCACATCGTCTCCGCTGACGTCCTCACCGTCCTGCGCGGCCGCGGCCTGTCCAATGATGGTATTATAAGCCGGTTCCTGCACAAATGTAAAGCTGTGATATTCCTCTTCTATAAAATATGGGCTCTTCACGGAGGGCATCAGTCTCATGTCATAAAAGGTTCCAAGCATGGCCGCCACATCTTTGGCCGGGATGCGGCCCTGACGGCTGCACATCGTAACCTCCACCACCCCGTCCTTATTTTCATCCTCCATAAAATAAATATGCCTGACCAGAATGTCCTCCGTCCTCAGCAGCCGGGCAATTTCCTTATACCTTGTGTTTCCGGAATAAATATAGCTGTAGCTCTCATCAGCCAGCCTCGAAATCTGATCCGCAAGCGACAGAAACTGCCGGGCCATAAAATTCTGATTTTCACGCAGCCACCTGTGGTACAGCGCATCTGCCCGGCTCGCCACCGCGTGATTGTCAGCCTGCGGCGGGAAATTCATGATCACTCTGGCAATATTCCGGTAGGAATCCGCGCAGAGCAGCAATTTCTGCTGCCCGTACTCCGGCAGGCGTTCCGCGGTGCTCTCTGAACCGCCCTCTTTTCTTTTCATGCCCAAATCCCCCTTTGCGTTTTGGATCCATTATAGTCTCTCATGAAAAAAAAGAGTGTCGAAAGCACTTGCGTTTCCTTCAGAATTTATTTACATAAAAAGACAGCCCTGTGCGGGCTGCCCCAAAATTCTTATTCGTTGTCCTTAAATATGATCTCGTCCTCGTAGACCATTCCCAGCTTCTCCCGTGCTACCTCTTCGTAGTACTTCATGGTCTTCGTATATTTCTCATATTCCTCCAGCTCTTCCTCCCTGGCCACCTCACTCGCATACTGCTCCTCCAGAGAATCAAGCTGTGCCTGATATTCCGCTTTTTTGATTCTCAGCGAATTTCCGTTGACCACGAACACAATCGCGATCACCATCACCAGAAGACAGACAACATATATTGCCGCCTTGTTGTGATACTTTGTTCTGCCTTTGTACGCCGGTTTCATTCTGGGTCTGCCTCCGTTCGCTTCCTGTCTGCTTTTATAATAACCAGTCTTTTCAGTTTCGTCAAGGCATTCTTCGCCGGTCCGGCCAAAGCCTGAGACAGCTGATGGATCAGGCGCCCAACAGTTTTCCCGTAAAGCCACATGGCAAAAAAGGCAGCCCCCACCGCGTACCAGCGAAACAGGCCGTTGCTGTACCCATGCATCAGCCGGAAGGATAACACCGCTGTACAGCCCCAGAACACAATATCGCACAAAAAGGTACACCAGATTCCACGGCTCAGGCGGCGCAGTCCCCGGAGGAAATCATACAGTACCGACAGCTCCAGCTCCAGAAGCAGCGCCTGGGAAATAACCCGCCATTCCTCATCATGAAAAATCACTGAAACAGCCTGCGCAGGAAGCTTCCGGCCTTCTCCCCATATGACGAGACATCCGAATACAGCAGACTGTCCACTGTACCGCTGATATCCACTTCCCCTTTCTCCAGCAAAAGCTTATTGACATGAAGATCCTGGCCCTGCACAGTCAGCATTCCGGCTGAGGTCTCCATGAGGACCTCGTTTAAATCAAAGCTGATAATATCCACCACACTGCTTAGCGTCAGCCCTCCCCGATTGTCCAGAATCAGTCTGTGTTCTCTGCTGCCTGATTTGTACAGCTCTTCCATATCCGCCTCCTGTCCCGTCATTTAGAGCGTTTTCCTGCCGGAAGCCGCTTTACAAACCTGGCGGCAGTTTTCCGAAGCCTCTCTTCCTTCTCAGAAGCTGTTTTGCCCTCCGATCAGGATCTGCTGCGAAATCATTTCTCAAAAGCTCCTAAGCTATCTTATGAAGCCACGGCGGCGGATATTCTCATTTTAAATATATTTAAACAGGTCCTTCGCCTCTTCCTTTTTCATGGTCTCCGCGACTGCCGTCACCTCCACCTTCACCTCCCGGTTGCCAAAGGAAATGGTGATGCGGTCGCCCACCCTGACCTCCGTGGAAGCCTTCGCCACCTTGTCATTGATCATGACACGTCCTGCATCGCAGGCCTCGTTCGCCACTGTCCGCCATTTAATTAATCTGGAGACCTTTAAAAATTTGTCTAATCTCATATTTTCCCCGTTCAATGCATATCAGAGTTCCGTACACCGAAGGCGTCCCTTTGGGAAGTGTTCAATGCAATGCAAAAAGAGCCCATCACAGGCTCTTTTACAATTTATGCATTCACTTTTTCTTTTAAAGCATTGCCGGCCTTAAACTTCGGAACACTGGATGCTTCAATCTGCATTGTCTCGCCTGTCGCAGGATTTCTGCCAACCCTTGCGGCTCTCCTGCTGACCTCAAAAGTACCAAATCCAACTAACTGAACCTTGTCGCCGCTCTTCATAGCGTCGCCTACGACTTCAGTAAAAGCACTGATTACAGCCTCGGTATCCTTTTTGGACACGCCGCTGGCCTCAGCTACAGCTGAAACTAATTCCTTTTTATTCATGCTCGTACTCCTTTCCATCGCTACTCTCTCAGCGACAACCAATACTATAGCCTTTATTTCAGGCGCTGTCAAGGCACTTTCTTACAGTTATTCATGAAAAAAAGGCTCTTTTGCGTCCAAAACCGATTATGGAGCACTCTGTCATAACTTTCCGGAATAAATCAACCCGTCTTTTCACTGGATAAACGCTTTCAGGCAATCTTCAATGAAGCTTTGACGCGCTTCCTCCTGTAAAAACACCTTCTGAAGCTTTTCTTCGCTCTTTCCGGGTGTAAAGCTTTTCTTGCCGTTATAATAGTGATTCGCGATCTTCCAGAACTTTTCCGGATAGGAAAAACGGTAAATCAGAGAAATTTTCTCCTCCAGAGGCAGCTCTCTTTCCCGCTCGTAAATATCAAGCATCTCCTGCCCCAGCCGCTGATCCCAGTTATTTTTTTCCAGAATTTTCCGCATAAACTGATAAAGATCCCTGCAGGGAGCATCTGCCAGGAAGCCTTCCAGATTCAGGATCATTGTCCTGTCCCCGCCAAACCATACATTATGATACTGGTAATCACCGTGGCAAAACCACATTTTTCTCTCTTCTGCAAAAATCCTCTCGTAAGGCAGCCACTCCTCCTCCGCCTTCAGCGCCTGCTCCAGGAAACAGCCATATTGATTATATAAAATACGCTCAAATTCATTTTTCTGCCTTTTTTCCTTCAGATAACGGCGGATTTTCCTCAGTTCCCTGTTTCTCTTGCAAAATTCCCCGTCCAGGCTGCTGAGAGGAATTCTGCCATAAGCGTCAAACTGCATTCCCCGATGCATTTGTGCCAGCAGTCGAATAGCCTGCTCCCATTCCCTGCTGTCTCTGATATTGCATTCCCTGCCCTCACAGAACGTCTGCAGCATATACGGCGTATCATCTATGTCCCTGACTGTCAGAGCTCCTTCCGGGGTAGTGATTATCTGCTGAACATTCGTTCCCACAGTCTGTACAATGTGATCTGTCAGATCCCTTAAAAGCTTCAGGTGTTCCTCTCCTGTCCGGCACTCCTTCAGCGAAAAAACGCCCTCATTACTATAGACGATCCAATGACCTCTTCCCTTTCTGACCTCCTCCACCGTCAATCCATACTGCCCTAAAATATTTGCGGCCTGCTCTGCCATTCCTTTCCCCTCCCGTCATAGCCAAACGACACAAAATCGTTTACTATATCTATGACAGGCCGGAGAAATTTAGAAGGGGAATATTTTTATTACATCAACCTGGTGACAAATATCCCCACTCCCTCAGCTTTTCCAGCAAAATCTCTCTCTCATTCAATTCCGGATGGCTTAATACCTCATCCAGAAGCCTTTCCAACGCCTCGCCCAGCTTCATACCAGGCTGCATTCCCGCTTCAATCAGGTCGCGCCCCTTTACCGCCAGCTGCTTTAAGTCTATGCAGTAGTCTCTCTCCAGCGCTTCCTCATAATATTGTCTCAGCCTTCTGTGATTTTCCCGTTTTTCCTCCGCCATGTAGTCGCTCTGGGCGGCTATATCAGCCTCCTTTAATATCATCAGCTTTGGATACAGTGCCACTCCCACATCATGCATCAGGAATCTGACAAACTCCGGCGTAATATTTACATTATTGCCCATGTCATGATAAAGAACCAGGCAGCAGACCTGCCGGATCGTATCATTGTCAAATTTCATCCTCCGCAGAATCTGCTCGGTCATATCGCTGCCCACCTGTGCGTGCCCCGCAAAGTGATCCACATGATCCTCTCCCGACCATCTGCATGCCGGTTTTCCCACATCATGAAACAGCGCTGCCAGCCGCAGCACCCGATCTCCGGGGACACCCTGCACCACCCGAATCGTGTGAACTCCCACAGTATAGCAATGGTGAGGATTATGCTGCTCCGTCCCCATCATGGCATCAAACTCCGGCAAGAACTGCGCCGTCAGCCCCAGCTCGTACATCTGCTCCAGATACTCCGGATGAGGGGAGCAGAGAAGCTTGACAAACTCCGTCTGTATCCGCTCCATACTGACCTTTTTTAAATTTGGAGCCAGACTCTTCATGGCATCCCGGGTAAACGGATGAATCTGATATCCCAGCTGCGCGGAGAAGCGAACCGCTCTGAGAATACGCAGAGCGTCCTCTCCAAACCTGTCCATCGCATTTCCCACACAGCGGATGAGTCCCTGCTCCAGATCCCGCTGTCCGCCAAACAGGTCTACCAGCCCCGCACTGTCATTGTAGGCCATGGCATTGATCGTAAAATCCCGTCTCTTCAAATCCTCCTGAAGACTTGCCACAAACCTTACACTCTCCGGATGGCGGCCGTCCAGATATTCTCCATCCACCCGATAGGTAGTGACTTCGTATCCGGTCCGATGGATCATCACTGTCACCGTTCCATGCTTAATCCCGGTATCTATGGTCCGGTGAAACAGATCCTTGATCTGATGGGGTGCAGCAGAGGTGGCAATATCCCAGTCCTCCGGCTCCCGCCCCAGGATAGAATCCCGGACACAGCCTCCAACCGCGTAGGCCTCAAAGCCTGCCCGCGTGATCACATTGATTATGAACTTTACATCCTCCGGCAGTAATATCTTCACCATGTTCTTACCTGCTGTCCATATCCGCCGCAGCTTCTTTCTGCAAAGCCTCCTCAGAGTTCCACAGCTTCAAAAGCAACCGCAAATACGCAAAAGATTATTTCAGGAAATGCAGCCGGACAATCCGGCACACCCCTTTACGTTCAGCATTCTAACATAATCACCGGAAAATGTAAAACCCAATTCAGAAATTGCAATTCAACTCCTGCTACTGTACATCCCCACCAACTATATATCGGAATCATCAGCGGAAAATGTAATCGCAGCCTGCAAAGCTCACCTTATCTCCTCTGTTCAGAATATAAGGCACCCTCGGCGAGAGCCTGCTCTCATTGACCCAGGTTCCGTTGGTGGAATTTAGGTCTTCCAACACGGAATTTCCCTGGGGATCCCGCCGAAGCGACGCATGAATCCGGCTCACTCCTGGAGAATTCAGACATACCTGTACC
>JAJQID010000280.1 GCA_021199405.1 Lachnospiraceae bacterium | reverse complement strand
CTATGGAGGAGAAGCGTGTGCAGATCGCCAGAAGTGAAGCCATCTATTCTTTCCCGGCGGATTTCATGCTGGTGGCGGCCATGAATCCCTGTCCCTGCGGTTATTATCCGGACCGCAACCGGTGCAAGTGCTCGGAGGCGGAGATACAGCGCTATATGGGAAAGATTTCCGGCCCCATTCTGGATCGGATCGATCTGTGCTGTCAGGTGTCGGCAGTGCGGATTGATGAATTGAAGCAGAGAGTGCCCTCGGAGGGCAGCGCAGCCATGCGTGAGAGGGTACTTCTGGCACAGAAAAGGCAGCAGGACAGGTTTGCGGGAACCGGGATACGGTTTAATTCCCGGATACCGGCGAAGGATATTCAGACCTATTGTATGATGACGAAGGAGGCGGAGGACCTTTCCGGGATATTGTTTGAACGCCTGCAGCTGTCGGCGAGAGCCTATCACCGTCTGCTGAAGGTAGCCAGGACTATCGCGGATCTGGAGGAAAGCGGGCTGATACAGGAGAGACATCTGAAGGAAGCGGCCTGCTATCGGATGAAATAGAAAAGACGGGATCCTTTTCCAGCCTGAGAGCTTTACGAAACCGATACAATAATCTTAAAGAAATCTTAAATAGCATTCTCAGACATTCTGTTGTATACTGTACCTGAGAAATTTTACAAATCGGAAACAGTTCGAAAGTATGTTAAATATGCGGGAGGATTCCATGAAAAAGAAAACCCTTGCGATGGCGCTTTTATCGGCGGTTTTGCTGGTGCCGGTATTTTTGTTTGCCGGCTGCTCTTCAGGGGGCGCGGAGAATGCGGAAAGCAATCCGGAGACGGAGGAGGAAAGCGCGGTTTCTTACGTTTATGTGCTGGAGGATCTGGACTGGGGACTTCAGGAAGAGAACAGTGACAATGTTTATTACAGCAGCTATGGCTGCTTTGAACATCAGATTCTCAGGACCTGTACTGTATACGATGAGGATAGTGAGTGTGTTCAGATACAGGTGCTGAATCTGGATTCTGATTCTGTGAAGACGATAGAATATAAGCCGGCTGAAAGTTCCTACATCAGCAATGTGGCGGTCATACCGGAGGGAGATCTGGCCGGGTTTGTGCTTCTGGAAACCTGTTACGACGAGGAAACGCATTACAATGTGAAAATCCTGGACGAAAACGGAGCGGCAGTCAGTCAGCTTTCTCTGGATGATCTGATGTCCTGGCTGGAGGAAAAAAACGGCTATGCCTATATCAGCGAGATGGTCTTCGGCGCAGATGGATATCTTTATCTTGGCAGCGAATCGGACATAATCGTGATGGATACACAGGGGGGGCAGGTTGCTCAGATCGAGGTACCCAACTGGCTGAATTCCCTTGGACTGTCTCAGGATGGCCGGGTATTTGCCACCTATTATGATTCCGGATATCAGCTTGCCTTTATTGACCTGGAGACGGAGACGCTGGAGAGACTGGATTTTGGCGTGACCAGCTTTTCTTCCGGTACCATCAATGTGCTGGAGGACAACAGCGTGGTCTACGGCGACAGCTCCGGTCTGAATATGTACAGATATGATGCTCAGACCGGGGAGACGGAGACATTGTTTGACTGGGTCAGCCTGGACGTGGTGGGTTACAATGTGGACGCTGTCTATTATCTGGATGAGGAAAATATGGTGGTGCAGGTCTATGATTATACCGCCAGTTCCTACAACGAAACCATGGCGAAAGTAGTTCGCAGAGAAAGCAGCGAGGTGACGGAAAAGACGATTCTGACCCTGGCGCTCTTTTCCAGCGACAGTTATACTCAGGAATATGTGGTGGCCTTCAATAAGTCAAATGACCAGTACCGCATTGAAATGAAGACCTATCTGGATTATGCGACCATAGATTATAATGATTATATGACCTATTATGAGGACGCAGTCACCCGGATGCAGAATGATCTGGTCTCCGGGGAGGGCGCGGACATCATCATGACAGGATACGGCGTCAGCACAGGAACACTGATTGACAACGATCTTTTGGAGGATCTGATTCCTTACCTGGATGAGAGAGGCTATACCAGGGACAGGTTTGTGACGCAGGTCTACGATGCACTGATGGAAGAGGGAAAGCTTTATTACCTGCCCTCCACATTTATGCTGAACACGGTGTACGCGCTGACGGATGTGGTGGGTACCGAACCCGGCTGGTCTCTTGCTGAGGCCGCGGAAGCCATCCAGAATCTGCCGGAAGGGATGCAGTGGATGCAGTACGAAACACGCAGCAGCATACTCAGCGAGATTCTGACCTATGGTTATAGCAGCTTTATCAATGAGGAGGATAATACCTGCAGCTTTGACTCGGAGGAGTTCAAGGCGCTTTTAGAGCTGGCAGCTTCCTTCCCGGAGGAATATGAGTATGATATGGAGGGAGCCAGCGAGCCTACCATGATTCAGAACGGTCAGCTGGCCGCCTCGGAAGTCTATATATACGATCTGGAAGAGCTCCAGCTTTACCGTGCAATTTTTGAGGGAAAGGACTATATCGCTGTGGGGTATCCGGGACTTGGGGGCAACGGGACTCTGATTTCTTATGTGGGATCCACTTATGCCATCAGCAGTAAATCTGAATATAAGGATGCGGCGGCGGACTTTATTGTGTCCACCCTGACTGCGGATACCACCTGGGGCGGATTAAGCTTTTCCATCCTGCAGGAGGAGCTGGATCAGTATTTTGAGGAAGAAACGGCTGTGGAATATCTGTTGGATGAGAATGGTGATCCTCTTCTGGATGAGAACGGGGAGGCCATTATTGGGGGCACCGGCTCCGGCATCGGCTATCAGGACGGCTGGGAGTACTGGTATGAGCCCTGCACTGAGCAGGATATAGAGGAGTTTTATGAGCTGTTAAACGGCGCTGTGGCGGCGAGCCCTGTGGATAATTCAGAGATCCTGGCCATCATCGAGGAGGAGGCGGCAAGCTTCTTCTCCGGACAGAAGAGTGTGGATGATGTGGTGGCGCTGATACAGAACCGGGTGAGTCTGTATCTGAGCGAGAACAGCTGAGATAAGAGTTACATAAGGAATGGAAATATTTCTTAATCATGCAGGACTTTGCGGAACAGAACATAAGCGCGTATCAGGGAATATTTTATGAAAGTGATACATAAAAAAAATACAATTACATCCTCTAAACAGAAGCTGGGCAGACAGAAGCGGAAGGTCAAACGCCTCTCAGCGGCGTTCATTGCCCCCAGCTTTCTGGGTGTACTCGCTTTTTTCTTCCTGCCCTTCCTGGTGGTCATCGTTTACTCCGTGGTGGATAATCCGGTCAGCATGAACTTTGTGGGTCTGGATAATTTTGCCAGAATATTAAAAAACGCAGCGTTTCTCAGGGCAGTAAGGAATACGCTGCACTTTTCCGTCATCGCGGTGCCGCTGGCTGTAGGACTTTCTTTGCTGCTGGCACTGGTTCTGCAGTGGAAAATTCCCCTGCGCAGCCAGTTCCGCACCTTTTTCCTGAGCCCTATGATGGTGCCGGTGGCCAGCGTGGTGCTGGTCTGGCAGGTGCTCTTTGACTACAATGGCGCTGTGAATCAGTGGCTTGCTTTTCTGGGCGTGGAGAACAAGGTGGACTGGCTGAAATCGTCCCAGGGCATTTTTGTGATTGTGATTTTATTCCTGTGGAAAAACCTGGGCTACAACATGATTCTGTTCATGGCGGCCCTGTCCAATATCCCCAGGGATCTGATTGAGGTGGCAGTGCTGGAGAAGGCCAGTCAGTTCCAGATTTTCTGGCACATTAAGCTCAGATATATGACCTCTACTCTGCTGTTTGTAACAATTATGTCGTTAATTAACTCCTTCAAGGTGTTCCGGGAGGTGTATCTGCTGACGGGAGATAACCCCACGGACTGGATTTACATGCTGCAGCACTATATGAATAATATGTTCCGGAAGCTGAATTATCAGAATCTGTCCGCAGCGGCCATCCTGATGAGCCTGTTTATGATCGTGGTAATCGGAATTCTGTTCCTCATTGAAAATTATTTCGGAAAGGACGTGGAGGGCTGATGAAGAAAAAAGGTTCCGGAAAACATAACATATTGCCCGAAGCGCACCCTGCGCGTCAGCGCATGAATTCAGGAGTATCTGGAAGGAATACTTTTCGGAAAGGGATGCATATCATCTGGCTGTCCATTGCCTTTTTATTTGCGGCCTGTTTTGCCATCCTTTTTCTGACGCCCATTGTGCTGACCATTACCAACTCCTTTATGTCCAGCACGGAGATTTCCGCCAACTACGGCGTGATTTTCTCCACCACGGAGTCCGGCGGCAAGGTCTTTATCTCTGAACAGGTTAATTTGAAATTTATCCCGGATATGGTATCCTTTGAGCAGTATGCTACCGTACTTTTAAAAAGTCCGGACTATCTGCTGAAATTCTGGAATTCCGTGATTCTGGTGGTTCCTATCGTGGTATTTCAGATTGTGGTGGCGGCTCTGGCAGCCTATGGCTTTTACCGTTACGATGGACGATTGAGACAGATTATTTTCTTTTCTTATATTATACTGATGCTGATGCCCTATCAGGTCACGCTGGTGCCCAATTATCTGGTCAGTGACTGGCTGAATATCCTGGATACCCGCTGGGCCATCTGGCTGCCGGGTATTTTTTCTCCGTTTTCTGTATACCTGCTGACCAAGTATATGAAGCGGATACCAGTGGGGATCATTGAGGCGGCCAAGATCGACGGCGCCGGGGAATTCCAGATTTTCTGCCAGATCGCCCTGCCCCTGTGCAAGAGTGCTGTCTGCTCCGTGGCAATTCTGGTGTTTATTGATTACTGGAATATGGTGGAGCAGCCCATCATCCTGCTGTCGGATGAGACCCTGCAGCCGCTGAGCGTCTATTTAAGCAAGATTAACAGCGGAGAGCTGGGGCTGGCCTTCGCCGTAGCCACGATCTACATGATCCCCTGCCTGTTCGTATTCCTGTACGGAGAGGATTATCTTGTGGAGGGTATTACATACCAGGGCGGTATTAAGGGATAGATTTTATCTTTTAATACACAGAAAAAAATGCCGGCAAGCAGGAATTATCATTTGAAAAAGCTAAGGCGAAGATTAACGATAGTTTTGAGCCGTGCTTTTTCAAATGATAATTCCGGAAACCGGAAACAGCGAGCACTACTTTTTATGGAGGCAAATCGGAATGAACGAACAGGGAAGCACCAGAAGAAGAGACTGGATCAAAAATGCGACGATCGTATTTCTGATCATCATGCTGATCCTCACCTTCTTCTCCAACACCATTATGAACTACTCGCTGCCGGAGGTCTCCGCGGAGTATGTCAGCAGCGGTACCATCACCACCAAGGTGCGCGGAACCGGTACTGTTGCAGCCGGCGACATCTGGCAGGTCTATCCGGAGGAAAGCCTGAAGGTGATCAGCGTAGATGTCAAGGAGGGCGACGAGGTGCAGGAGGGAGACCTGCTCTTCACTCTGGAGCTGGAAGAGGAGGAGGATACTGCCTCCAGCTATGGAGAGACCGCCGGCGCCCGGATTGCCGCCGCCGAAGAAGTGGTGCGGAGTGCCGAGGAAGCCCTGCGAAAAGCCAATGAGGATTACGAGACCTTTCTGCTGTCACCGGATCTGTCCATAGAGGTTTCCGAACTGCTGCAGACCGGGGGAAGCCTTTCCTTTGGAGAGCTGCAGGAACAGGTCAATGCTTACAGAAGTGAAAATGAAGCGATCGAAGAAAAAAAACAGCCATATGAGGATGTAATTACGGAGCTCCAGGCTCTGCTTCGTCAGGCACAGAGCGATAATAATACGGAGGAAATCGCCCGTTTGCAGAATGTGATCTCCATTAATCAGGCCTACGTGGATGAGCTGGACGGCGATATTGCCGAAAATGAGGCGGAAATTAATAAATTAATTGCCAGCTATGAGGATCAGGCTGAGTTTCAGGA
>JAJQID010000231.1 GCA_021199405.1 Lachnospiraceae bacterium | reverse complement strand
CTGTCTCAGGCGAAGATAAGTCTGGAGGAGAAGGTGAGGGTGTGGCAGGCGATCAACAAGCCCTATCAGATCAGCCTGTTTTACAAGGCGGCGCCCGTATTTTTATCCAGCGAAGTGGTGATCGATACCCCCCGTGTCGTGGATGCTACGTTTGGACTGCATATTACCGGGGAGGAAGGAGGAGAAGGATAACAGGTGGGAGCATCTGAAATTCACCACAGGCTTGATCTGCTGGTCAGACTGATCGACACGACGACAGGCGATGAGGTGGAAGAAAGAAATGTCCGGTTTTTTGAAGGGGAACGCCCTGTAGCGCCCATTTCCAGAGGAAGCGGCAATTACGTATTCTTAAACTGCGGAAGGGAAGACAGGGATCTTGAAGTGAAGGCGTATGGCTATGAGTCATGCACAGTAAATGTTCGCTATGACAGGCTGGATGAAAAGATGCCATTTTGCGAAGCGTTCCTGATACCGTCGGAGAACGCAGCAGGGGGACAGCCGGTTATCACATTCTCGGGTACCCTTCCGGGCATTACCGGGATCCAGGCCGCCGACGCCCGCTCCACCGGCTGCAGTATAAGCAGCTTTGATGAGCGAAGGCGGATCATGAAGCTCTTTAAGAGCTCTCGGACTGGCATGGATAGTGTTTATTATGCGCTGCTTCATCCGGACAGACAGAATTTTGAACCCTTTGAGGTTGTGAAGGAGATGCCGGGAAACGCGGTGAAGCTGCAAAAGCCTCTGGCGGAGCCGTTTCAGGTCAATAATCCCATAGCGAGGATTATTTTCGGAAAGGTATGGCCGGACGGAAGCTATGTACTGAGGGTCAGAGATGACGCGGAAAAGCTGATTTACATGATCCGCTATGAGGTACAGGGCGAGACAAAATTCCGGACGGTTGACATGCGCCGTGCCGGAGAAATGAAACTGGAGAAGGAGGACGGCAAATGGGACAACTCGTAGTGACAGGTGGAAGCGCCATGTGCACGTTTGGAATGGCGCCGGGAACGATCAATGTGACCTCCCAGACCATGTGTCTGGCAGGCAATATGCCGGCGGCGACGATTCAGGACTGTCAGATCGCGAATATCACCCCCTTTGGCATGTGTACTTCTCTGGCGAATCCGCAGGTGGCTTCAGCCACAGCGGCAGCGCTCGGCGTATTGACGCCGATGCCCTGCGTGATGGTTGCCGCAGGGACATGGATACCAACCAAACCGACAGTGCTCATAGGCGGAAAGCCCTGTCTGACAAGCGACTGCAAACTGATGTGCGCCTACGGAGGCTCTATCAGCATCGTGTCGCCGGGACAGGTGAGTGTCACTGTCACATGAGGGCGGATACCCTCAGCTGAGTGAAACAAAACGAAAGGAGTAATACTATTATGGCAGAATATTTTTCACCAGGAGTATATGTGGAAGAATATGACAATTCTCCACGGAGCATCGAAGGTGTAGGAACCAGCACGGCCGGCTTCATTGGCTTTGCGGAGAAAGGCCCGACGATCGGCGCTCCCTCCCTGGTTACCAGCTTTAAGAGCTTCAGCAAGCAGTTCGGAGGCTTTCTGAGCGAATTTACCCACGGTGATTACCGTTATCTGGCAAACAGCGTTGAGCAGTTCTTCGTCAACGGCGGTACCAGATGCTATGTGTCCCGCGTGATCCCGGAGGGTGCGAAGAGCGCCTCCAAACAGCTTGGCATCCTCTCCGTGGAGGCGGCCAATGAAGGAAAATGGGGCAACCGTATCCAGATTTCCTTCAACACGGTGGAAAAGAAGAAAATGCAGCTCATCGCCCAGTCCGGCACCGGCTATATTGCCAAGTCTGTGGACGGCTTCCGTGAAGGCGATCTGGTGGACGCAAACGGCGAGTACAACCGCATTGCGACCATCTATGACAACACCGTAACCTTCGAGCAGCCCTTCAACGGCGACGTAGTGGATACCAGCATCATTCCCCAGACCGTTCTTTATCTGGTTACTGTGGATGTGAGCGTCCGTTACAATGACGAGGTCGAGAATTATCCAGAGCTGAGCTTCAATATCAAGGCAGGAAACTATATCGGTTCCCGCCTGTCCTTAAGCGAGCTGGTAAAGGTCTCCATCGGCCAGCCGGAGCAGATCGGCAATCCGGTGGAAGCAATTTTCGGCGAAGGCAACACCAGCGGCATGCTGAATCTGGAGGGCGGCTCCGACGGCAGCATCGATACCGTGAACGCGGCAACCTTCATCGGCAAGGACGGCGGCCCCGGCAAGCGCACAGGCATCCAGTCCTTTGTTGAGAACAGCACGGTCAGCATGATGGCAATTCCCGGCGTGACCGATCCGGAGGTGATCGTATCTCTTGTAGCACACTGTGAGAATTTAAAGAGCCGCGTGGCAGTCTTCGATATGCCGAAGGACGCTTATAAGACAAAGGATCTGATCGAGTACCGCGGAATCATTGATTCCACCTATGCGGCCATGTATCATCCGTGGATTCAGGTCTTTGACCGTTCCTCAAACCGCAGCGATTTCATTCCGCCGTCGGGTGCGGTCATGGGCGTTTATTCCAGAACCGATATCAATCGCGGTGTGCATAAGGCTCCGGCAAATGAGATCGTGTTCTGCACCGGCCTGAAGGTGAATTACACCAAGGCGGAGCAGGATATCCTGAACCCGGAGGGCATCAACCTGATCCGCGCCATCCCGGGACAGGGCATCCGTGTCTGGGGCGCGAGAACGGCCAGCAGTAATTCCTCATTCAAGTACATTAACGTCCGCCGTCTGTTCATCTTTGTGGAGGAGAGCATCAAGGCGAACACCAACTGGGTAGTCTTTGAGCCCAATGACTCAACTCTGTGGCAGAGGGTCAACCTGACCGTTTCCTCCTTCCTCGACGGCCTGTGGAGACAGGGCATGCTGGCAGGTTCCACACCGGCGGAGGGGTATTTCGTTGAGATCGGATCCTCCACAATGAGCAAGGACGATATCATGAACGGCAGACTGATCTGCAATATCGGCATTGCACCGTCCCGCCCGGCCGAGTTTGTAGTCTTCCGCGTCACGCAGCATACGGCTGAATCCGGCGGCGGAGAGTAATCAACCGGCAGAGGTGTTAGTGAACAGAAAGGAGAGATAAAACATGGCAACATATGCAAACACTAAGACGCTTTCTTATCCCCTGACAAAAATGAATTTCCTTGTCACGGTGGACGGTGTGTCCGGCACGGCGGCTTTCAGTGAGGTAACAGGAATTGAGGCAAGCGTGGATGTGATCGAGTTCCGTCAGGGCAACGCGAACAGCCTGGCGCCGGTCAAAATTCCCGGCCTTGTGAAGCACGGCAATGTGACGCTGAAATTCGGCTACACTCTGGACAGTGCCTTTAAGACCTGGATTCAGGAGTGCGTCAGCGAGGTTCGCGGTGAGATGCCGCGTAACAACGTACAGATCGAGATGATCGATATCAACGGCGGCTCGCCGCAGGCGATCCCCACCGCTGTATCAGGCACCAGAGTCTGGATTCTGACAGATGCCTGGGTGACCAAGTACAATGCGCCCGACTTTGATGCAAAGACCAGTGATGTGGCGATTGAGAGTGTTGAGATCGCGTATGAGGAGCTGGTTATCCCGAACTAAGAGTCAACGGTTTAATGCTGTAAGCTGTTTTAAGGTTCGTTCCGCGGGGTTTTCCCCGCGGACGGATCCTGCGGGATATGGGACAGAAGGGGAACATAAAGGAGATAAGCAATGGAGACCGTATTTGACTTTACGCTGCCGAAGGGCTATATGGACAGAAACGGGGAGCTGCACCGGAAGGGAAAGATGCGCCTGGCAACCGCGGGAGACGAGATCGGAGCGACGCGGGATCCCCGGGTGCTCAGCAATCCGTCCTATCTGACGATCGTGATCTTAAGCAAGGTCGTGACAGAACTGGAGGGAATGGAGATGGTGGGCGTAAATGTGATTGAGAAGCTGTTTACCGCGGATCTGGCCTTCCTTCAGGATATGTATCAGAGAATCAACGATATTGAGCCGCCTACCATGGAGGTGGTGTGCCCGGACTGCGGCAAGGTTTTCCGGGTACCTCTAAATTTTACCGTGGAGGGATAAGGCTGTACCCCGAGGAAGAGCTGTATAAGGAGATGGCGTTCATTTCCTACTACTTCCACTGGGGCAGCGATGATGTGATGGGGCTGGACCATGTGACCAGACGGAAATGGTGCGGGGAGATATCCCGGATCAATGAGAGCCTGAATCCCTCCAAAAAGAATAAGGAAAAAAGCATTCTTGACATGAAACCGACGCGATAGAAAGGCAGGATTTATATGGCAGATATAGACCCGTTGGGAATTTTTAATTTCTCGCTCCGTGTGGAAGGAGTTTATGATGTGCCCTGCAAATCCATTAAGCAGTTTACCAGGGCAAATGAGTTTGAGTACGTCCAGGAGGGCGGCCTGAACGATTATGTGCATATGCTTCGCAAGCCCATTTCCCAGCCTTTTACCTTTCAGGTGGAGCGTTATGTGGATACGGAAAGCGTGGATCCGCTGAAGCTGGGCACCGACCTGCTTCTGCCGATCTGCCTGACGGTAAACCGCAAATACGGGGGTTCCCGGATTGGCCGCTTATACTTTTTTACCGGCTGCACCGTGATCTCAAGGGATTATGGGGAACTGAACTCGGAGAGCAGCGGACTTTTGACCGATATCACGACGATCTCCTACAGAGAACTGTTTGTGATCAACAATACTCTGCTCCTTGGCAAGGATTCCACCTGGGAATTTGACGGTACGAAGGTAAAGGGCAACGGGAAGCAATCGGCCAGACAGGTGCCTGAGCCTTCGATTCCTACAAAGGCGGATGAGCTGGCAGCATATTCGGATATGCTGTCTAAGAACGGACCCAGAATATGGAAATTTGATGATACAGTAAAGATAGGAAAAGTGGATAAAGATGCAACTCCGCCTGTCAGACAGTCAGCCGAGCCGCCGAAGGTGACAGAAGCCACCCAGAGTGAGCTTGAGGCAAAGGCGAAAAAATGGAAATTTGACAAGACCAGCAAAGAGGGCAATAAAAAGCGCTCGGCTGTGCAGAATGAAAAAGAAGTCAGCCAGAGCGAGCTTGAGAAGAAAGCAGTAGAATGGGAATTTGATAAAACCAGCAAAGAGGGTAATAAAAAGCGCTCGGCTGTGCAGAATGAAAAAGAAGTCAGCCAGAGCGAGCTGGAGAAAAACGCGGTAGTATGGGAATTTGACGGAACCAGCAAAAAGGGCGGGGGTCAACAATCAGCCGTGCCGCCGTTGGTGGAGGAGGCCAGCCAGAGCGAGCTGGAAAAGAACGCAGTAGAATGGGAATTTGACAAGACCAGCAAAGGGGGCAATAAAAAGCAATCGGCTGTGCTGAATGAGTCGGAGCTCAGTCAGGCTGAGATGCAGAAGCTGGCAAGACGTTGGCCGCCTACAAAAAGCGCGTCCAACGTGGCTTCCTATCTGTCCGCCCAAACGGACAGGAACAGGAATACGCCCAATTGATGATGAATGAGAAAGGAGGAGTGTCATGCTGACAATCAAAGCACCGATAGAGATCAAGTGCGGGAGATCCATGTCATCCTCCTGGGAAGCCTTTGGCGAGAGAATTCTGGGAAATTACCAGCTGATCGCGGCCGGGATCGAGCGGGAGGATCTGCTCCATGTGGTCATGTCGCCGCCGGAGGTATATATTGGCGGGGGCGCCCTGACCAGCCTTGTGGAGGACACCCGTATCCAGAATGTCCGTGAATCGAAGCTTACGGTGATCAACAATCTGCTGAACCGGATCGCAGTGACAGAGGAAGTAAAGCTCAGTTATCAGGATCGGGTGTATATCACGGACGTCCTGAGCCGGCTGGGAGTGACGGACGTCAGTCAGTTTATGAAGCAGATATTTCAGCTGCGGCAGGAAAACCGCAATGTGGAGGAGCTGACGGAGCTTTACTGGAATCATATGGAGG
>JAJQID010000098.1:8075-21825 GCA_021199405.1 Lachnospiraceae bacterium | reverse complement strand
GCAGAGGAATGGTGGAAAAGCCGGAGGATATGCGACAGGTGTTGACCATTCAGCAAGAAATCGGAAATCTAATCTAATTAAAAATTGTTGTATTTTGGGCAAGAGGAAGTTGCCAAGTACAAAGAAAAACTGAAGAAAGATGGTACAAAGCATAATATCCTTAGAGAAGAAACACAGGAAGATGGTTCTATTATCATTGAAATAAAGAAGCAGTACAACACCTCACCAGTAGGAAACTACTTGGATTAAAGAGTAGTGCTAGTAGGGGAAATCAGAGAACGGTTTCCCCTTTTCTTTAGAAGGAGGTATCTATGACGAGAGTTGAGGCAGAGGATTTGGTGGAAAGAATCCCATATATCATACGACGGATCTAAAAATAGCAGACTCAAGAATTAAATTGGAAATGTATCAGGCGGCTATGAATTCTGAGGATCCGGTGGAGTGGATAAAGGTTGTAAAAGACGAATATTTAAGAAGCAATGATAAAACAGCCAGACGTCTCCCAACGCAAGAGGAAAAAGAGATTGCCAACAAGACAAAGCATAAACTGTATTTGGAATTGGCGCGAGCCTTGAATATTCTTGAAGAAGAGGTAGAGGCATTTATTCATAAAAAAGTATCTGAGGATTGGTAAGGCATTGACATTCCCGAAAATAATGATGAAGAAGAGTGGCTTGCGAAGCAGAACTTCAAGAATAATGCAGAAGACGCTTACACAGGCTAAAAAGAAGAAAGAGTTGGAGGGCAACTGCCCGACAACTCGTAATTTGTATAGAAGATGTATGCAACATAAGGCTTCAACCAAATAGTTCGTGCAGCCCTAACAAATCGAGACTTCAGAACCCATTATAGATTTGATATAGTTTGATTGGAAACATACAATTATCCGTAAATCAAGGAGGTTATGATGAAAAGAACTTTAGTGATCTACTATTCTTTCTCTAATGGAAATACAAAAAAGATTGCATCGGAACTTCAGAAAGCGTTAGATGCTGATATTGCAGAGATAGAAACAGTTGTTCCTTATCTCTGACTATTTGAAATCCGAGAATCGAAAGCTGGACAATGAAACGGTGTACAGCTACCTGGAAAAGCTGGAAAAAGCCTATCTGCTTCACCGCTGTTCCCGCTATGATTTACAGGGTAAGGAGATTTTGAAAACTCAGGAGAAGTTTTACCTTGCGGATGTGTCTCTTCGGTACAGTGTTCTCGGTTATTCAGAGGACAGCGTTGCCGCAAGCCTCGAGAACATTGTCTATCTTGAGTTGTGCCGCAGAGGATATACGGTGTATATTGGCAAGCTGGGGAACTGCGAGATTGACTTTGTAGCGGAAAGGCAAAACGAAAAGCTATATGTACAGGTGACGCAGGAGATTTGCTCTGAGGAAACAGAAAAGCGGGAATATGAGCGCCTGCTGCAAATCAGGGACAATTATCCGAAATATGTGCTGCGGACAGACCCGTTTACCGGTGGCAATTACCAGGGGATCAAAACCATGCATATCGCTGATTTTTTACTGAGTAAGGATTTTTAAGCGAATATAATTGAAAAAGATCGGTTCAGGATATCTTTGTGGTGTCTCGGACCGGTCTTTTTTGATGGAAGAAGACCATGATGATTTTATATTTTCATATCTTATCCTGATTTTGCACTTTGCTACGACTTTGAATTCGATATTGTTTTGGCGTCATGTGATAGTGTTTTTCAAAGCATTTATAAAAATGAGTTGTATTGTTAAACTTTAATGTGTCCATGATTTCCGAGATAGATAAAGAGGATGCTTGTAATAGCGAGGCTGCTTTTTTCATGCAAAAGGTCATTCCATAATCAAACAGACACAGTCCGGTATATCGTCTTACGATAGAATTTAAGTAATTACCGCTATAATGAAGTGTTTTTTCCAGTTCGGACCTTGAGAGCCTCCCGTTAGTTTCTTCCATCAGATGTCCGATGTGGGAGAAAAGTAAAAAATCGGCATCAGAGTTGATATGAACAGGTGTTATATGAAATTGCTCCGGGGACGAAAGATACTCTATCAGTTCTAACAGCATTCCTTTAATGATATATGTAGAGCCCAGCTGCGGCGACAGAATGGCTCTTAGAATTCGATCAGTCAAATTGTGCAAAGTATGACACCAGTTAATGTTATTAATGGATGGTAAAAAATCCAGGTATTCTTTTGTGTCGGCTTTGTTTAAGTTATCAATCATAAATTTTATGACAGGATTAATTGTGAGGTCACTTACCTTTTGAAAGTAATTGTTTTTTTCATCTTCAATTAAATCCCTGATGATTCTTTCTGACAGTCCGATAAACAATATATTTGCTTTAGAATGAAATACTTCTTTGTGAATGATATTTCGATTCATAAGACAGCAGCTTCCGCTTCGGAAAACGATGGTAGTGTTTTCGATTTGCTGCTGGATTTCTCCGTCTAATACTATAAGAAGCTCATAGAAATCGTGAAAATGCGGGACCCGATTATTAAATTGGTGAATTTCGTTGCCGTTTTGAAAATGATAAAAATAAGATTCTCCAGGAGACGTCAAAACAAAGTTTACGTAATCCGATTCTTCAGTGCCGCTGCAGCTTTCCAATGTAAATTGAATGGGCGCCAATATCTGATAATAGGAGTTAATTTCGCTGATAACATTATTACACTGCATGATATTTTCTATAGTATGATTTTTTTGGCTGTACATGGAATTATGGCCTCTCATTCACAGATATGATAAAAATTTAGATCAATATTACCATATTTGACATATCAAAGTAAATGATGAAAAAGTAATATTTAACCATCAAACAATATTAACTAATCACATTGTTACAAGGGAGGTATTAAAGATGGAGCAAACTGAAAAGAAATACCTGAAATGGTATAACAAGCTGGTGTATGGGGCGGGCGATCTGGCGTCTAATACAAGCTATGGACTGGTTTCAAGCTTTGTCCTTTTGTATTTATCGGACACCATGGGCCTGGATACAGGGATTATTGGAACATTGATGCTTGTATCTAAAATATTTGACGGTATTTCGGACGTTATTTTTGGGAATCTGATTGATCATACAAAGTCAAAGCTTGGAAAAGCAAGACCCTGGATGCTTTATGGCCAGATTGGGGTATCCCTTTGCCTGGTTTTACTCTTTTCTATTCCACAGGGAATCGGACAGACGGCACAGTATGCGTTTTTCTTTGCATTTTACACGGCTCTGAATGCAGTTTTTTATACTGCGAACGGAATAGCGTATTCGGCTTTATCAGCACTGATTACGCATAATAAAAACGAAAGGGTGCAGCTTGGCTCGTTTCGTTTTATGTTTGCGGTTGTTACAAACATTGTTATGGGTTTCTCCGTGACTATGGGCGTTGAAGCCTTTGGCGGCGGGGCAACCGGATGGAGAATGGTCGCGATTATTTGTGCCGTAATCGGGCTGATTGTGAATACGATCAGCTGCCTGTCGGTAAAGGAGCTTCCGGAGGATGCAGATACTGAAAAAGCGGCAGATACAGAGAAGGTACAGGACGATAATATCGGATTTACGGAATCTGTTAAGCTGTTGCTTTGCAATAAATATTACATCCTGATTGTATCTATTTATATTGTGTACTACTTTATGAGCAATCTGACAACTGGTTCAGGAATTTACTTCATGCAGAATGTTTTAGGGGATGGCTCCTTACTTGGAATGTTCTCAATGATGAAGATGTTTCCTGTCATAATAGCGCTTATTTTTACGCCTATTCTGGTCAATAAACTGAAAAGTATGCAGAAAATAAATTTCTGGGGATATTTGATAAGCGATATTTTTGGCCTCGTCCTGATATATTTTGCATCGCAGAGGAATGTGGCAATGATGCTCCTGTTTATGTTTATCAAAGGAATTTTTGCCGGCACATTGACAGGCACGTTAAATGCTTTAATTGCTGAGATAGCCGGATATACCTACCGTACTAAAGGCGTACATATTGATGGTATGATGTTTAGCTGCTCATCTTTGGGGGTAAAAGTTGGCGGCGGCCTGGGAACGGCGGCAGTTGGCTGGCTTCTGAAATTAGGCGGATATATTGGAACTGCTGCAACACAGACTGAGGGCGCAATCAACATGATATTCAATTTGTATATTACATTTCCGGTTATCCTCGGCGTGGTAATCACGGTTCTGCTGGCATTTTTGAATGTTGAAAAAGAGAATCAAAAAATAGACAGCGAAAGGAACCGGATTTAAAAATGCAGTGTATAAAATTTAACAATGGCTGGCTATTTGAAAAGGTGGAGGGGGATTCCCGCCTGAAAGCCTTCAGTGGGGAACGGGACACGGTAAGCGTTACCCTTCCCTATGACGCCATGATTCGAGAGAAGAGAGACAAGGATTGCCCGGCAGGAGCTCAAAGCGGTTTTTACCCTGGCGGGAAATATATATACGAAAAAACTTTCACAACTCCGCCGGAATGGCAGGGACAGGATGCGATTTTGGAGTTTGAAGGAGTTTATGGCCTGACCCGTGTATGGATTAACGGTTTTCTGGCTTTGACACATAAAAATGGTTATGTTGGTTTTTGCGTAGATTTAAATTCTTATCTTAAATATGGCAATGAAAATTTAATCAGGGTTGAAGTTGATAACAGAAGTCAACCGAACAGCAGATGGTATACCGGTTCAGGAATTTACAGGGATGTAAATATTTATCTTGGTAATCAGGTATATATTCCGAAAGATCGTTTACAGATCACTACGTTATCTTTAAATGGAAATGTGGCTGTTGTAGAGGTAGCTGCGCCGATAAAAAACAGTTTGGGGTACGGTTTAGAGGCAAGCTGCAAGATTGAAGTCTTGTATCAGAATAAAATCATTTCGTCGAATATCCAAAAGGTGATATTGGACGCGGACGGAACAGAAACCTTAAGGCTGCAGATACCGGTAATAAATCCGCATAAATGGAGTGTGGAGACACCTGAACTTTATACATGCAGAATTCAAACAATTACTGATAACAAAGTACGGGATGTTGAAATGGTCAATTTCGGCATTCGGACGCTGTCACTGGACTCTGTAAATGGAATGCAAATTAATGGTGAAACGGTAAAGCTGCGGGGAGCGTGCATTCATCATGACAATGGAGTTATTGGTGCGGAAACTTTTTCAGATGCAGAGATGTATCGGTGTAAGAGACTGAAGGAAGCCGGTTTTAATGCCATCAGAAGCGCGCACCATCCAATGAGCAAGGCGATGCTCGAGGCTTGTGACAAAATAGGAATGCTTGTGATGGATGAGCTGTCGGATGTCTGGACTCAACACAAAAATCCATATGATGATGCGGATATTTTTATAGATGAAGCTGATATATGGATTAAGAAAATGGTTGAAAAGGATTACAATCATCCATCAGTTGTACTATATTGCGTTGGCAATGAAATTTCGGAAGCAGGTACAGAATATGGCAGCAAAATCAATCGCTTTCTTTGCAACAGATTTCATGAACTGGATAACACCCGTTATACAACCAATGCTTTGAATGGACTAAATTGCGCTGGGAAGCGATTGAGAGTGATTATGCGCGATGTCATTCAAAAATTTGGTATGGATACTTCCGCACAGGGAAGCGGTGGCGGCAGTAATGTGCTTAATAGCTTTATGAGCCTGATGGCTGGAGAGAGGGGAAAGTTTTTTGCCGGGCATCCGCTGGTAACAGAAGCCTTGGAGGAGTGTTCTCAGAGCTGTGATATAACCGGATTGAATTATTTAAGCGGGCGATACCTTTTAGAAAAAGAATTGCATCCGGGGAAAACGGTTCTGGGAACGGAAACATATCCTGCCGATATTGAGCAGCTGTGGAAGCTGGTAGAAGAAAACTCACATGTGATCGGTGATTTTACATGGGCTGGATATGATTACATTGGAGAGGCAGGAGTAGGAATTTTTCATTATGACGGGAATACGAATTTTACCAGTGTATATCCGGAGCGCCTTGCCTACATTGGTGATATTGATTTGATTGGAAATCGGAGGCCGATCAGCTATTACCGTGAAATTGTATATGGCCTGAGAGAAGAGCCTTATATTGCTGTTGAGAACATGGCGCATATTGGAGAAGCTCCAACGAAAACAGCATGGATGTTTAAAGATAATATCAGCAGCTGGACCTGGACCGGATATGAGGGAATGACCGCAGCTGTTGATGTTTATTCAAAGTCCGATGAGGTAGAATTATTTCTAAATGGGAAAAGCCTGGGGAAACAGCCTGCAGGGAAAGAGAATCATTTTACTGCAACTTATTTTGTCCCCTACGAGGCTGGCGTATTAAAGGCCATAGCTTATGATAAAGAAAAGAAGGTGGGAGAATATCAGCTTATTTCAGCTGGTGAGACCACAGCGCTGTGTGCAGAGCTGGTCAATGAAGCTGCATCAGAATTAGCGTATGTGAAGGTTTGGTTAAAAGATGCAAATGGGCTTCATAATCCATTGGAAGAAAAAACAATTCGTATGGAGGTCACTGGAAACGGAAAAGTGGAAGGATTTGGTTCGGCAAACCCTTCTGGTGAAGAAGATTATTTTACATGTGAAGCAACTACATATGAAGGCTGTGCAATGGCAGCTATCAGAAGGAATTTAGGTGATGCCAGTGGAGACATCAGGGTGAAGTTTTTTGCAGAAGGGTCCAAAAGTGCAGAGATTTTAATTAAGCAGGACGGAAGGAAATCATGAAAAAGGTAAGAAGATCAGCGTTATAAGGTCAGGTACAGGAAGGGAATTATGAAAAACAGTAAAAAGCAGAAGATATTATTCTGTGCGATGATTTTTATGCTGGCTGTTATCGTAACTGCGCTTATTTTTAAATTGTTTAAGGCGCCCAATGAAGGATATCAATCTTTCATTGGGATTGCCTGTGAGGCGCAAAGCTGTACTGAGCAGAATGGCAAGGTGTATCTGACAATCATTGTAGAAAGCTATGGAGACAGGGCAGAGAAAACGATAAGGGTAAGCGACGATATAAAAGAGGAACTTTTATCTGTTGACGACATGGATGAAATCATTGGAGTCAACATTATTTTTACTTTATCCGAGGAAACGATTAAAGAAGATCATATTGACACGGATAAGCTGAATTCTATTGAGTATCTGATGTATTCGGAGCAATATGACGAGGAATTCCTGATTGTTGGTATATCTATAAATGAATAATGCAGAAAATTTTTCCCAATCCATTGACAGACACCGTTTTATTTGTTAAAGTAAATAAGCCGAAGGGCAAAAATCTCATATAAGTATAAAGCACAGGTCTAGCTGATTATCGTGGAAGAGGAAGGGTAGGAATCTGCCCGGATCTTCTTCAGATAATTGGCTTTTTTTGTGCTCCCTGACAACTGTATAAGCCGTAACGCGGCCGGAACAATCCCCGGAGCGCCGTCAGGGCAGACGGCATCAAGGCGGCAGATAAAAAAGGAAAGGAATACTTATATGAGAACAAATTATGCAAACGCAGAAAGAAAGTGTAACAGAAATTTAGCCATGTGTTACATCATCTATATGATCTGTGGCAGTTATTTTCACAAATGCACCTGCGCCAGCAGGACAGAGGAGCAGAGAGATTTCCTGCACTACCGGGAACTGAAGGCTTCTGAGCAGGAACGGCTGGAGTGCAGGGTCATTTGTGTCATGGACAAACAGGATAAAGATTTCCTGGAGCGGCTTTCCGAACTGGACTGCAAGGCAGTCATCAGAAAAACAGAGATTGGTTATCAGGTGGACTTCTGGACGGGCGGCTTTGAGACAATTTCGGTGACCTTAAAAAGTAACGGCAGTGTCCGGATGAATTTTGAAAATTTATCAGAATGAAAATCAGGAATCTACCTGAATGAGATTGACAAATCTATCTGAATGAGACAAAATAAGGAAAAAGAAAAATATGTTTTGAGGAGTGTCCGCCATGAAAAATGAAGCATATAAACACAGGATTATTGATGAGATGGTTGAGCAGTATCTGAATGTATTTGGCGCGGTGTGTATTGAGGGACCCAAATGGTGCGGAAAGACATGGACTTCCCGTTTTCATTGCAGCAGTGAGTATCTGGTAGGAAATCCTGATAATAACTTTCAAAACAGACGCCTGGCAGAGTTGTCACCGTCTTTGATTTTGCCGGGGGAGGCTCCCCGTATGATTGATGAATGGCAGGAGGTTCCGCCGATTTGGGATGCAATTCGCTATGAGGTTGACAGGCGGGGGACAAAAGGTCAGTTTATACTGACTGGTTCTTCCACTCCTAAAGTTAAGGGTATTTTGCACAGTGGAGCCGGACGTATTGGACGGCTTCGTATGCGCACAATGACATTATATGAAACTGGACGATCTTCCGGTCAGGTATCATTGAAGGATCTTTGCGGCGGCAGCCTTTCTCCGGTATTTACCGGTGAGGTGGATCTGAAGGTCATTATGGACAGCATCATTCGTGGCGGCTGGCCGGGAAATCAGAGTCTGCCGTTGAAGGATGCTGCCTTACTTCCTGTCGAGTATATGAATGCGATAGTTGAAGATGAGGTTCATCGAATTGACGGCATCCAGCGGGATAAACGTAAGGTATTACTTTTACTTCGTTCTCTGGCAAGGAATGAAGCAACCACGGCCTCCAACAGGCTTCTCAAAAACGATGTGAAGGGTGTGGATGATGAAGATATTGACATTAATACAATTGCGGCTTATCTGGATATATTTGATCGTTTGTTTCTGACGGATAATCAGGAGCCGTTTTCCTCCAACATTCGTTCTTCCGTAAGAGTGAAGCAGGCTCAAAAGCGGCACTTTGCAGATCCATCCCTTGCCTGTGCTCTTCTGGGAGCAACTTCGGAGAAGCTGATGGGTGATTTGAATACTCTGGGCTTCCTGTTTGAAGCTTTGTGTGAACATGATCTGCGGATTTATGCGGAGTCCTTCGGGGCGAAGCTCTATCATTATCAGGACTATGCGGGCAGAGAAATTGACGCTGTTATTGAACTTGATAATGGAGACTGGTGCGCTTTTGAAATTAAGCTGGGTGCCAATAAGATCGACGAGGGTGCGGAAAGCCTGAACAGGATCAGGAAGAAAATCAAAGAGGACGGAGGCAGACCGCCGAAGATTTGCTGCGTCATTTGTGGTCTTTCCAATGCTGCCTATCAAAGAGAAGACAGTGTGTTCGTTGTGCCGATTACCGCTCTGAAGGATTAAAGCACTGCAGCCTTTTGCGTTTATCGACAAGCCGGTTTTCAAACGCGCGCTTCATGCTCTGGGCGAAAAAGAGGAGCTGTTTGAATATGTGTACAAAAAGGTTTTTTATAAAATGCCGGTAAGGAAAATCCGCTATTTTGAGAGTGACAAGAGAAAAATTTATATTTATGGAACAGAGGTGACAAACATATTTTATAAAAAGCTGGATGAGGCAGAAAAGCAGCTCGCACAAAAAGATGTGAAATTTTTGAGAATCAGCAAATCTTATCTGGTAAACGTGAGCCACATCAGGGAATTTCGGTATGAAAAAAATGTCATGGACGATGGCAGGGAATTCAATACCGGTTCGTGGTACAAGGGCAAAATCAGACAAAGCTATATGGAGCTTATGCAGGAGGGTTGAAGGGTGTGCCAAATCCGGCGCAGATGGTGTTTTTCGATGCGAAGGCCGGGGGAAGGAGGTCTGTGCTGCTATGGCATTAAGCCTGCCAGCAAAAAAATAATAAGAAATCTGAAATTCCCTCTTCCATTTTCGCAAAAATATGTTATACTTGTAAAAGTCAGCAGAGAAAGCAAGGGGGTATAGCTCAGTTGGGAGAGCGCTTGCATGGCATGCAAGAGGCCGTGGGTTCGAGTCCCATTATCTCCACTATAAAATACAGATCCGAACACATTGCCGTGTTCGGATTTTGCGTATCTGGGGCAGAAAGCTGTTCCCCGGAAATTTATATTGGCAAATTGCGAGGAAATGGTATGAAAATTGTGGTATTGGCGGGGGGCATCAGCACGGAGCGGGATGTTTCCCTTTCCTCCGGGATGGGCGCCTACAGGGCTTTAAAGAGCCTGGGGCATCAGGTAATTCTTGTGGATGTGTTTCTGGGAGTCCCGGGAGAGATCCCTGAGGATATTTTTGAGCTGGAGAAGGACTGGGCGGCGGAGATCGACCAGGTGGGGGAGGAGCATCCGGACATTGATCGGATCATTGCCATGAGGCCGGACTGGCGGAAGTGCTTTTTCGGACCCAATGTGATTTCCCTGTGCCAGCAGGCGGATGTGGTCTTTATGGCGCTGCACGGGGCTGAGGGTGAGAATGGCAAGATTCAGGCGTATTTTGATCTGATGGGTATCCGCTATACAGGGACAGATTACGTGAGTTGTGCGCTGGCCATGGACAAATCCATTGCCAAGGATTTATTCCGGCAGCACGGGATTCCCACCCCGGCTGGCATTTCTCTGAAAAAAGGGGAGCCTGACCCGCAGACGGTGCCCTTCCCGCTGGTGGTCAAGTGCTGCAACGGCGGGTCCAGTGTGGGGACCTATATTGTGACGGATCCGTCAGAATATGAGGAGGCGAAGGCCGGCGCATTTGCCTTTGACGACGAGATTATTGTGGAACAGTACATTAGAGGCCGGGAGTTCAGCGTGGGCGTGGTGAACGGCGAGGCCCTTCCGGTGATTGAGATCGCGCCCATCACAGGCTTCTATAATTATAAAAATAAATATCAGCCGGGAAGCACGGTGGAGACCTGTCCGGCAGAGCTTTCGGAAGAGAAAACGCGGGAAATGCAGGCCTGCGCGGAGGCGGTATTCGGGGTGCTGCATCTGAAAAATTACGCCCGGATGGATTTTATGATGGGTGAGGATGGAAGCATTTACTGTCTGGAGGCCAATACGCTGCCGGGGATGACGCCCACGTCTTTATTGCCTCAGGAGGCGCTGGCGCTGGGAATGGATTATGCCAGTCTGTGCCAGTGGATTATTGATATTTCGATGAAAGGGTAAGCATATTTTATGAAAAATATGACATTACAGAATATAGCGTCCTGTCTGGGCAGACCGCTGGTCAACGGCGAGGGGAAGGAAGAGCTGGAAATTACCGGTGCGGAGCTGGATTCTCGCAAAGTTGAGCCGGGCTGTCTGTTTTTTGCAACCCGGGGAGAGCGGGCGGACGGACATGATTTTATCCCGCAGGCGGCGGAAAAGGGTGCGGCGCTGGTAATTTGTGAGAAAACTCCCGGCGTGGATATTCCGGATATTTCGATTCCCTGGATTCAGGTGGAGGACAGCTTTCTGGCGCTGAAGCAGGTGGCTGCTTTTTATCGACGGCAGCTGTCCATTCCGGTGGTGGGCGTGACCGGCAGTGTGGGCAAGACCAGCACCAAGGAGATCATCGCTGCGGCGCTGTCCGGCAGGTACAGGGTCTTAAAGACGGCGGGAAATTTTAATAATGAGGTAGGTCTGCCGCTGACAATTCTGCGAATCCGCGACGAGCATGAAGCCGCCGTGGTGGAGATGGGAATCAATCACTTCGGAGAGATGGAGAGGCTGACCCGGATTGCCAGACCTGACATTGCTGTCATTACCAATATTGGTCAGTGCCATCTGGAGAATCTGGGAGACCGGGACGGTGTGCTGAAAGCGAAAACCGCGATCTTTCAGGGACTGCCCGCGGACGGCAGGGCAGTGCTGAACGGGGACGATGACAAGCTGATTACGGTGGAAGAAGTGAAAGGTCATAGACCCTGCTTTTTTTCCATGAATGCGAAACAGGAAACAGATGTATCTCTGGAAAAAATTCTGGATACGGATCTCTTCGGCAGTCATTTTGTCATGAATGTGTTCGGGGAGAGCGTGGAGGCTTTTGTGCCGCTGCCCGGGGAGCATATGGTAGCGGACGCCCTGGCCGCGGCGGCAGTGGGACATCTGCTGGGACTTGAACATGAGGAGATTGTCAGGGGCATTGCCTCAGTGCAGGCGGTGGATGGCCGCAGTCATATTATGAGAAAAGAGGCCATGACAGTAATAGATGACTGCTATAATGCCAATCCAGTTTCCATGAAATCCGCCATTGACCTGCTGATGTCGGCGAAGGGCGGCAAAACCGCCATTCTGGGGGATATGTTTGAGCTGGGAGAGGAGGAGCTTGCTCTGCACGGCGGGGTCGGGGAATACGCGGTGAGGGCCGGTGTGAATCGACTGATCTGTATCGGTAAGCTGTCCCGGGCGATGTATGAGGGGGCGCAAAAGGCAGCTACTGCGACGGAAGCAGCACCTGCTTCTACAGGAGTTTCCGTGGGAGAGAGGCACGCTGCCCCAAAGGAAAATCGGCTGTTTTATTTCCCGGATAAAGAAAGCTTTTTTGAGGCCTTTGCTCCCACGGATTTTAAGCAGGACACAGTGCTGGTGAAAGCCTCCCACGGCATGGGCTTTCAGGAGGTTGTGGCCTGGATTATGAAGTAACTGACAGGCGTAAAAAAAGAGCGGCTCCGCACCGCTCTTTTTTATTCTGATTTCACCTTCTCGGGTTTATACTGTTCTTCTCCGGTTTCAACATAAAGAATAAAGTCATTTATACTCTTTTCATCCCATCCGGCAGCTCTCAACCCCAAAATAATTCTTGCTGCTTCTGACATATTCATATATAACACCTCCCTTACTGTTTGTGTTCGGTTTTGGACTTTACCTACTTATTTATATAGAAGAGTATCTTTATAATATGATTATAATATGTTTTGATTTGCTTATCAACATTTTGTTGTTAAATTTTATGTGTGGTTCTTTAGTGATGGTGGACTACGAAAAGTAGGCCACCTTATTTTTTTCATAGGTTTCATGGATGATGCCGGACACATAGCTGCCCATGTGCTTTCTGGTTTCTTTGTCCAGCTCATTCATGTAGATGGGCTTTCCGTATTCCACCACCACGTGTGCGCTCTTGATGAAGGGCTTGTGATCCTCGTAGATGGAGTGGGAATTGACAAAAGTGACCGGAATGATGGGGGCACCGCTCTTTTCCGGGATTTTAAAGCTGCCTTCCTTGAATTCCATCAGAGTGTCGGGGGTTTTGTTGCGTGTGCCCTCCGGAAAAATATAGATGGAAATTCCTTCTTTCACTTCTTTGATAGCTGCAAGAATGGACTTCATGCCCTCCTTAATATTATCCCGATTCAGAAAAACACACTTGGCTCGAAGCATCCACAGATTCAGCAGCGGAATTTTGCCCATACTGTCCTTGGACACGAAGCCGGTCAGCCCTGGTACCCGGGTGTAACCGATGACTACGTCATAATAGCTGGTATGATTGCCGATGTAGACCACAGGGCGGTCCTTTGGCACATTTTCCTCCCCGAGCACGGTCAGCTTTGTGCCGCTTAAGAACAGCGTACCGCGCAGCACCCACTGTACCATATGCAGGCTGATGAGGTCGATCTTTTCGGGGTATTTTCTGTGCAGGAAATGAAAGACAATCAGAACAGGAATCGTCAGGATCAGGTATAAAATAATCAATGATAAAACAAGAATGGTCCGTATCATAATTCAGAAAGTCCTTTGCGGGAATGTTAAATGCTGACGATGGGAAAAAGCTGTTCCGGACGGGTGCCGGTATTCCCAGAGTCAGGCTTTTTTTACAAAACGCTCATTTAAGTATAAACGCTTGTTTCGGAAAAAGCAACGATTTTACTTATATTTTGCGGCTGCGAATAGTAACTGAGGACATTTTTAAGAACCGGGACATAGTGGACTGGCCGATGGGCATATAATTTA
>JAJQID010000098.1:0-8065 GCA_021199405.1 Lachnospiraceae bacterium | reverse complement strand
CGGAGCTTTAAGGTGATGGGTGTAATGGAAGAATGTATGGATGTGGGAAGACCGGGCAAAAAGCGGGAGAAAGGCCGTGTCCCTGACGGGAACCCGTTCAGGAAAAAGTACAGGGGATTTTTGCTGGCAGTGTGCGTCTGCGCGATCACGCTGCTGACGGCATGCGGCGTGACGGAGGTCAACTCCGGGGCCGGGGAGAAGGTGGAGGATCTGGATTATATTATTCTGGACGAGGATCGGATTCCGAAGGAGCTGCTTCCTTTGATTGAGGAGAGGTATGAGGAGGCTTTTCAGATGACCTATACGGATAATGAGTATCTGTATGTGTGCATTGGGTATGGGAAACAGGAGAACAGCGGATATACTATTGTTGTCAATGATTTTTTCCTGGGGGAGAATGGAGTGCTGGTGGATACGTCTCTGCTGGGACCGGCGGCCGGGGAGGAGCGGATCAATGAAGCACAGTATCCTTATATTGTACTGAGGACGGAGGCCTTTGAGGAGGAGGTGCCGATGTACTGGAAATGAAGCTGGTGATTGCTGTTCACAGTTGAACAGCTCAAAATCCTTCTGTACATTTTTATAAAAAGGTTGTACACTGTAAATGTTTGGGAAAAGGCTGAAGTTCAGGCGCCGCGGACAAATCCTTAACGTGAATGAGAAAGCGCCGGAAAGCATTGAAAATATGAAAATGTAATACGAGGAGAAAATCTGTTATGCTTCTGATACAGAATGTGACGGTGATTGACCCGCAAAGCGGCACACAGGCGCTGGGGGACATCCTGATTTCGGGAGAGAAAATACAAAAGATCGCTCCTGTGATTGAACCGCCAAAGGGCGTCAGTATCATTGATGGCAGCGGTCTTTGCGCGGGTCCCGGTCTGGTGGATGTGCACGTGCATTTCCGGGATCCGGGGCTGACCTACAAGGAGGATATTTACAGCGGAGCGGCAGCGGCAGCGGCGGGCGGCTTCACCACGGTGGTCATGATGGCGAACACGAAGCCGCCCATCGATTCTGTGGATACGGTTCAATATGTTTTAAATAAGGGCAGGGAAACCCCCATTCATGTGAAAACCTGCGGTACGGTTACGATGGGAATGCAGGGCAAAAGGCTGACGGATATGCAGGCGCTGAAGGAGGCAGGAGCCGTCGGCTTTACGGACGATGGCGTGCCCTTGCTGGAGCCGGAGCTGGTCAGAGAGGCGATGGAGGAGACGGCGCGGCTTTCGGTGCCCGTCAGCTTTCATGAGGAAAATCCTGCATATATTGAAAATAATGGCGTCAACCGGGGAAACGCTTCGGAATATTTCGGCATTGGCGGTTCGGACAGGCAGGCGGAGATCAGTATGATCGAGCGGGATATCGAGATGGCGGTTCAGACCGGCTGCTGCATGAATATTCAGCATATCAGTACGAAGGAGGGCGTGGAGCTGATCCGGAAGGCCAGAGAGGAGCATCCGGGAGCGGATATTCACGCGGAGGCCACGCCTCATCATATCGCGCTGACGGAGGAGGCGGTGAAGGAGCATGGCACCCTGGCGAAGATGAACCCGCCTCTCAGGACAACGGCGGACAGGCTTGCCATTGTGGAAGGACTGGTGGACGGTACCATTGATCTGATTGCCACGGACCACGCGCCCCACAGCGTCCAGGAGAAGGCAAAGCCTCTGACGGAAGCGCCCAGCGGCATTATCGGGCTGGAGACCTCCCTGGCGGTGTGCATTACGGAGCTCATAGAGCCGGGGTACCTGACGCTGTGCCAGCTGATGGAGAAGATGGCTTACAATCCGGCGAGAATGTATCATTTGGACTGCGGATATCTGGCGGAGGGCGGTCCGGCGGACGTAGTGCTCTTTGATCCGGCGGACGGCTTTACGGTGGGGGAGCATTTTCATTCAAAAGCCGTGAATTCACCGTTTATCGGCTGTGAGCTGAAGGGCGTTGTGTGGTATACGATCTGCGATGGAAAAATCGTGTATAAAAACATGAGGAGGAGTCAATGAAGAAACTTCTGAAATATTTAAAGGACTATAAAAAGGAGAGCATTCTTGCCCCCCTTTTTAAAATGCTGGAGGCCAGCTTTGAGCTCTTTGTGCCTCTGGTGATGGCGCAGATCATCGATGTGGGCATCAAAAATGAGGACGCAGCCTATATTTTCCGCATGGGAGGCATTCTGGTGCTGCTGGCGGTGGTGGGACTGACCTGTTCCCTGACGGCCCAGTATTTTGCGGCCAAGGCGGCGGTGGGCTTTTCCACCTCCCTCAGAAACGATCTGTTCCGCCATATTCAGACCCTGTCCTATACCGAGCAGGATGTGGTGGGCACAGCCACGCTGATCACCCGTATGACCAGCGATGTAAATCAGGTGCAGTCAGGGTTAAATCTGACGCTGCGCCTTTTGCTCCGTTCCCCCTTTATCGTGCTGGGTGCCATGATCATGTCCTTTACAGTCAATGTGAAGGCGGCGCTGACCTTTCTGGTGACCATCCCGCTGCTGTGTCTGGTGGTTTTTGGCATCATGGCCATCAGTATGCCCCTGTATAAAAAAGTACAGCAGCAGCTGGATCAGGTAACCCGCACCACCAGAGAAAACCTGACCGGTGTGCGCGTCATCCGGGCGTTCAACCGCCAGGAGGCGGAGACCAGACGCTTCAGGGAGGAGAACGGCGCATTGGTGCAGTCCCAGGTCTTTGTGGGCAAGATTTCCGCGCTGATGAACCCCATCACCTATGTGATCATCAATCTTTCCATTGTGGCGATCATCTGGATTTCCGGAAAGCAGGTAAATATCGGTGTGCTGACCCAGGGCGAGACGGTGGCGCTGGTCAATTATATGTCTCAGATTCTGGTGGAATTAATCAAGATGGCCAACCTGATTGTGTCCATGTCCAAGGCCTTTGCCTGCGCCAACCGTATCAGTGCGGTGATGGATATTGAGACCAGCATCGTGGGCGGAAAATATGAAGGAAATGGGTTGTCGGAAGAGAAGTCTGCCCCCTGTGTCTCATTTAAGAATGTATTTTTCAGATATAAAAATGCAAAAGAGGACTCGCTGGAAAAGATTGATTTTGAAGTGCAGCCCGGTCAGACTGTGGGCATTATCGGCGGCACCGGCTCCGGCAAAACCTCTGTAGTCAACCTGATCCCCCGCTTTTACGATGTGCGTGAGGGACAGGTTCTGGTGGACGGCACGGATGTGCGTGAGTATACGCTGGATGTCCTGCGGAATAAGGTGGGCGTCGTACCGCAGAAATCCGTTCTTTTTAAGGGTACATTAAAGGAAAATATGTGCTGGGGCAAAAAGGATGCCACGGACGAGGAGATTTATCAGGCGCTGGATACCGCCCAGGCCCGGGAGTTCGTGGATCAGAAGGGGCAGGGCCTGTCGCTTGAAATCGAGCAGAACGGCAAAAATCTGTCCGGCGGTCAGCGGCAGCGGCTGACCATCGCCAGAGCCTTAGTCAGGCAGCCGGAGATTCTGATTATGGACGACTCGGCCTCCGCGCTGGACTTTGCGACCGATGCCGCGCTGCGCCATGCCATTAAGGAGAATACGCAGAATATGACTGTGTTTATTGTTTCCCAGAGGGTATCCACCATCCGGAACGCGGATCTGATTCTGGTGATGGACGACGGTCGGCTGGCGGGGCTTGGCACACACAGCGAGCTGCTGCAGAGCTGTGATGTTTACCGGGAAATCTGCCTGTCCCAGCTTTCCAAAGAGGAGGTGCAGTGATGGCAAAAATGAAATTAAGCGAGCATAAATCCACATTGGCAAGAATTCTTGATTTTATTGGCGTTTATAAATGGCTTGTGGCGCTATCCCTCTGTCTGGCGGCGGTCTATGTGGGAGCCAGTCTCTATGTGCCCATCCTCACCGGAAACGCGGTGGATCTGATTGTGGGTCCGGGAGAGGTGGATTTTGACGGGATTTTCCGGATTGTAAAATGGATTGTGATCATTACTCTGGCGGGAGCGGCGGCCCAGTGGCTGATGAACCACATCAATAATCTGATCACCTATCGGGTGGTGCGGGATATCCGCACCCGGGCCTTTGACCATCTAGAAACTCTGCCGCTGAGCTATCTGGACACCTACGCCTCCGGCGACATTATCAGCCGTCTGATCGCGGATGTGGATCAGTTCTCGGAGGGCCTGCTGATGGGCTTTACCCAGCTGTTTACCGGCGTGCTGACCATTGTGGGAACCCTCTGCTTTATGTTTTACGTGAACTGGGGCATGGCCATTGTGGTGGTATGTGTGACGCCGCTGTCATTACTGGTGGCAAGCTACATTGCCAGAAAAACCTATGCCATGTTTCAGTTACAGTCCAAAACCAGAGGGGAACTGACCTCTCTGGTGGATGAGATGGTGGGAAATCAGAAGGTGGTGCAGGCCTTCGGCTATCAGGACGAGGCGCAGGAGACCTTCGAGGAAATCAATGGAAGGCTTCAGAAGTGCAGTCTGAACGCTATTTTCTTTTCCTCCATCACCAATCCGGCCACCCGTTTTGTGAACAGCATTGTGTATGCCAGCGTGGGAATTATCGGCGCCTTCTCGGCCATCCGAGGCGTCCTGACCGTGGGACAGCTGTCCACGTTTTTAAGCTATGCAAATCAGTATACCAAGCCCTTCAATGAGATTTCCGGCGTGGTGACGGAGCTGCAGAACGCCCTGGCCTGCGCGGCGCGGGTGTTTGAGCTGATCGACGAGCCCTCCTTTACTCCGGAGGACGTGGATGCGGTGACGCTGACAGATGTGTCAGGAAAGGTGGATATCCAGCAGGTGGATTTCTCCTATACGCCGGATGTGCCCCTGATCGAGAATCTGAATCTGAAGGTACAGCCGGGCCAAGGGTAGCCCTGGTGGGTCCCACTGGCTGCGGCAAGACTACCATCATCAATTTGCTGATGCGTTTCTATGACGTCAACAAGGGCAAAATCGCGGTGGACGGCACGGACATCCGCCACGCCACCCGAAAGAGCCTGCGCACCAACTACGGCATGGTGCTCCAGGAGACCTGGCTGAAAAGCGGCACTGTCCGGGAGAACATCGCCTACGGAAAGCCTGACGTCACCGAGGAGGAGATCATCCGGGCAGCCAAAGCCGCCCACGCGGACAGCTTTATCCGCCGCATGCCTCAGGGCTATGACACGGTTCTGACGGAGGATGGCGGCAACTTAAGCCAGGGCCAGAAGCAGCTGCTGTGCATCGCCCGGGTTATGCTCTGCCTGCCGCCCATGCTGATTCTGGACGAGGCTACCTCCTCCATCGATACCCGCACGGAAATCCGTATCCAGAAGGCCTTTGCCACCATGATGGAAGGCCGGACGAGCTTTATTGTAGCCCACCGCCTGTCCACCATCCGGGAGGCGGACATCATTCTGGTCATGCGGGACGGCCATATCATCGAGCAGGGGAAGCATGAGGAGCTGCTGGAGATGAACGGGTTCTACGCGCAGCTGTATCGGAGTCAGTTCAGCTGAGGAAAATAAAAAAGGAACCAAAGCAGGGAAAATACTTGCTTTGGTTCCATTTTTTATATGTAATTTAGTCTATAAGTCCGTTTTTTTGGACAGTAAAGGCGATATCATTATTTTAATTAAGGGCTTTTGAAAAATGAAATATCGGAGGACGAGATGAAATATCTGGCTCATATCAGCGAGGATGGATTGAGGGAACAGACAGTAGACGAGCATGGAGAAAATGTTGCCAGGCTGGCAGGAAAATTCGCGGAAGCATTTTATGCGTGGAATTGGGGATATGTTGCCGGGAAAATGCATGATATTGGAAAGGCAACGGATGGATTTCAGCGCAGACTTCATGGAGGTCCGCGTGTGGATCACTCCACCGCGGGAGCACAGGAATTGATGAAGAAAGGCGGGTTATATGCCTTGCTGGCTTATTGCGTGGCAGGGCATCACGCGGGATTGCCGGACAAGGGAACGGAGGCGGATTCCGCAGATGGCGGAACGCTGTGCGGCCGGGCAAAGAAGAAAGTCCCGAACTACCATGAATATGCTGATAAAATTGAACTGCCAGTCCTGAATTCACCGAAGATAAAGCCGATTGGAAAAGGTGGATTTTCGGTCGCTTTTTTCCTGAGAATGGTTTATTCCTGTCTGGTGGATGCGGATTTTCTGGATACGGAAGATTTTATGAATGATGGCAAAACCAAAAGAGAGCCGGGAAAGGTGGAACCGCAGCTTTTGAAAGAATTGCTGGAATATGTTTCACCATGGCTGGAAAACACCGATGTGAATACGGTGAACGGGCGCCGTACAGAAATTCTGAAAGCCTCCCTGGAAATGGGAAAAAAAGAACCGGGAATATATAGCATGACGGTGCCGACGGGAGGAGGGAAAACGATTGCGTCGCTCGCTTTTGCATTGAAGCATGCCTGTACTTACGGCAAGGACAGGATTATTTATGTACTTCCCTATACCAGTATTATTGAACAGAATGCGCAGGTTTTCAGAGATATTCTTGGAGATAACGCAGTGCTGGAAAATCATTCCAATGTGGATTATGGAGAGACGGAAGAATTAAAACCCATGCAGCTGGCGGCAGAAAACTGGGATAAACCAGTGATTGTGACGACAAATGTACAGTTTTTTGAATCCTTTTTTGCAAATGGGTCGGCAAAATGCAGAAAGCTGCATAATGTTGCCAATAGTGTGATTATTTTTGATGAGGCGCAGAAGCTGCCGACAAAATATCTGCGTCCATGTATACGTGTGATGGAGGAACTGGCAGTGAATTATGGAAGTACGATTGTGCTTTGTACGGCAACACAGCCTTCCATAGAGAAGCTTTTTACGAAAGGAACCATGATTCAGGAAATCTGCCCGCGAATGGAAGAGCAGTTTCGCTTTTTTAAACGGACGGAAGTAAAAAATATTGGGGAATTGTCAGAAGAGGAGCTTCTTCAACGCCTTGGCACAGAAAAACAGGTGCTCTGTATTTTTAATAATCGAAAAAGAGTACAGAAAATATATAAAGAACTTCAGGGAGAAGGAGTATATCATCTTTCTACACTGATGTATCCGGCACATCGAAAAAGAAAGTTAAATGAAATCAGGGAACGTCTGAGACAGAATGAAAAGTGTGTTGTCATTGCTACAAGTCTGGTGGAGGCTGGCGTGGATATGGATTTTCAGACGGTATATCGGGAGCTGGCGGGAATCGATTCCGTTGTTCAGGCGGCCGGACGGTGCAACCGGGAGAGCCTGAAAAAATCGGAGGAAAGCAATACGTTTGTTTTCTCCTTTCGGGAAAAAGCGGGCGTGGCGTCGGAGATCAGGCAGCCTGTTGAAATTGCCCGAAACATTGTGGAGGACTTTCAGGATATAGCGTCTTTAAAGGCGATAGACAGTTATTTTCAACAATTGCATCATATCAAGGATGATCAGTTGGATCAGGAGAATATTGTGGAGCAGTTTGAGAAGGGGGTTAAATCCTGGAGCTATCCCTTTGCTTCTGTGGCAAAGCAGTTTAAGCTGATAAAGAACGATACACGGCTGATTCTGACGGAAAAAGAGGATGAGGCAAGGCAATTGATTGAACGATTGAGATATGGGGAATATTCCAGAAATCTGATGCGGAAACTGGGAAATTATGGGGTGCAGGTGTACGAACAGGATTTTGAAAAACTGAATGCGGCTGGTTTTCTGGAGGTTCTGGATCAGTGGGATGGAGAGATGGCGATTTTGATAAATGAAGAAAAGTATTCGGAGGATATGGGGCTGGAAATAGATGAGAAGGATGGGGAGGTGCTGATCTGGTAGGAGTAATGTAGAGTGCCGGGACGCAGCTTCGTCCCGGCGGGTTCATAAAGATAAAACTAAAAATTTCAATCCACTATTATTTGTATGCTGTTAAAAATAATAGACAAGTTTCTTCCTTACTGCGGTGAAACTGGAATCAGAATAGCATAAATTCAGAGGAAAGAGAAGAGAATTTATGACTAATTTAATGAAAAGGGGTTGACAAATATTTTACCGTAAGTTATCTTGTTTAAAGATAATAAATAAAAGAAAATAAAAGAGAGGAGGAATACATG
>JAJQID010000127.1 GCA_021199405.1 Lachnospiraceae bacterium | reverse complement strand
ACGGTGCGCTTTGATATCTGGCTCAATCATCAGCTGCTGCGGCGTTATAACGCCGACGGCTGCATCATCTCCACGCCTACCGGCTCCACCGCCTATAATCTTTCCGCCGGAGGCCCGGTTATCGAGCCGACGGCCAACGCCATGTGCATGACCAATATCTGTCCTCACAATCTGTTTAACCGGGGCGTAGTTATGTCCGGAAAACAGCTGATCACGCTGGTGATTCCCGGGGACAGACAGGGAAGGGATCAGCCCGTGGAGGTGGCCTTTGACGGATCCTTCAAGGTGCGTCTGCACACCGGGGACAGCATTGATATCACCGAGGCAAAATCCACTACCCGTATCATCCGGCTGGAGCCCACCAGCTTTATGGAAACCTTACATAAAAAGATGGGCAGTGTTTAAGATGGAGAAACCTATGAATAAGAACAGGCTGGACGAGATCATGGCGCTGGTGCAGCAGCGGGATATTGAGACTCAGGAGGAGCTGACCGCCCTGCTCAATCAGGCAGGCTTTCCGGTGACCCAGGCTACGGTCAGCCGGGATATCAGGAAGTTGGGGCTGGTGAAGCGGCCCTCCGGCAGAGGCAGATCCAGATATATGCTGCCCTCCGGGGAGGACAATCTTCCCAGGCGGCAGCTGGAGATTCTGCGCGCCAGTGTGCTTTCCATGGAGCCAGCCATGAATCTGCTTGTGGTGAAAACCTCCTCCGGCATGGCCATGGCCGCGGGGGCAGCGCTGGATGATCTTTCACTTACGGAAATTGTGGGGGCAGTGGCCGGGGACGACACCATTCTGGTGGCTGCAAAGTCGCCGGAGGATGTGGAGAGGCTTCGCGCAAAGCTTGAAAAGCTGCTGAAATGAGGAGAGAAAAGAATGCTGAGCAATCTTCATGTAAAAAATCTGGCGCTGATCGAGGAGTGTGATATGAACCTGCAGCCCGGTCTGAACATTCTGACCGGAGAGACGGGAGCCGGTAAATCCATTCTGATGGGCAGCGTCAATCTGGCGTTGGGCGGCAAGGCAGATCGGGAGATGATTCGCCGGGGCTGCGATTACGCGCTGGTGGAGCTGGTGTTTGAAAATCTGGGGCAGGAGGTCTATGACCGTCTGGAAGAGCTGGGGTTTTCTGTGGACGAGGATGTGGTGATTTTGCAGAGAAAGATTCAGGCCAGCCGTTCCACAATCCGGATCAACGGGGAACAGGCCACAGCCAGACAGGTGAAGGAGCTGGCGGAGCTTTTGATCGATATTCACGGTCAGCATGAGCACCAGTCCCTTTTAAAGCCGGCAAAACAGCTTGAAATTCTGGATTCCTACGCAGGAGCGGAGCAAAAGGAAAATCTGGAGCGGCTGAAGGGCCATTATGAGGAGTACCGTCAGGCGAAAGCAAGGCTGGAGGAGGAAGATCTGGATGAGAGCGCCCAGAAACGGGAGCGGGATCTTTTAAATTATGAGATCAGTGAAATCCGGTCAGCTTCTCTTACTGTGGGGGAGGATGACGCGCTGGAGGAGCAGTTCTTAAAGCTGCAGCACGCAAGGAGGATTATCGAGGCGCTGAGAAGCTGTGTTGGATTTACAGACTATGATGAAGGGGCGGGAGCTCTGATCAGCCGGGCCCTGGGAGAGTTAAAGCAGGTGGCGGAGTATGACAGAGAGCTTCAGGATATGGACAGCTCCCTGATTGATATTGACAATCTGCTCTCCGATTTTACCAGGACGGCGGAAAGATATGCGGACAGTCTGGATTTTGAGGAGGAGAGCTTTTATGAGGTTTCCAGCCGTCTGACAGAGATCAACCGCCTGAAAAATAAATACGGCGGAAGCATTCAGTCAGTGCTGGATGAATGCGCAGCAAAGGAAGAGAGAATTCAGGAGCTGGACCATTTTGAGGAGCATATAGAGGAGCTTCGCAGAAAGGAACAGCAGGCTTATGAAAGAGTGTTGAAGGACTGTGCGGCAGTCAGTACTTTGAGAGAACGGTGTGCGCCGCTTCTGGCGGATACTCTGAGGGAGGCATTGTCAGAGCTGAACTTTCTGGATGTGCAGTTTTCCATTGCTATCCATCCGAAGCAGCAGCCCGGGGAGAAGGGCATGGAGGAGGCAGAATTCCTGATTTCTCTCAATCCCGGCGAGCCCTTAAAGCCCATGGCCAGTGTAGCCAGCGGCGGTGAGCTGTCCCGTATTATGCTGGCTATCAAGACAGTGCTGGCGGACCAGGACAGAATTGACACCCTGATTTTTGATGAGATCGACACCGGGATCAGCGGCAACACCGCCTGGCGGGTGGCGGAAAAGCTGGGAAGGCTTGCCAGAACCCATCAGGTGATCTGTATCACGCATCTGCCCCAGATCGCGGCCATGGCGGACGCCCATTATCTGATCTCCAAGCATGTGGAGAACGGCAGCACAGTTTCCGGAATTGAGCCTCTTGACGGGGAGGCTTCTGTTGGGGAGCTCTCCAGGATGCTGGGGGCGGAGAAGCTGACCGATTCGGCGGCGGCTCACGCCAGGGATATGCTGGCCCAGGCGGCGGAATATAAGAGTCATTTTTGAAGGAAAAGAAAATATTTGAGGTTCTTTATCCGTACAGGCAGATACAGAGTATCTGATTTTTTCTGAAGGCAGCGAATAGTAAGCCTGAAATAAACCATACTACATAAGAGGCGCAAATCCAGGGCTTCTGGCCTTAGACCTGCGCCCTTTTCATTGAGGTATGGTTTATGAAAAAAGAACTATGGATGAAAAGAACGTTTATCTCTCTGCTGGGACTGTCCGCGGTTTTGTCTTCTCTGTGCAGCTTTGCCATTCAGTATTATTCCTCTGCGGTACCGGATACTCTTCATGTGACCAGCGGGGAAATCCAGACCCTGGACTATGATCTTCCACTGACGGGAACCATCCAGCTGAAGGAAAGCGAAGCGGACAGCATGGTGGTCAGCCTGGGGCAGACAGTGCAGCTATTGGCTGAGAATCTGGCGGACTATGAGATGGAGCTGAAGCTGCTGGGAATTTTCAGCGTCAAGACGGTGTCTTTAGAGGTGGTGGACCGTACTTATGTGATTCCCGGCGGCATTCCCATCGGTATTTATATAGAAACAGAGGGAGTCATGGTGGTGAGCGTGGATACGGTGGAGACGGCGGGCGGCGCTGTGAGTCCTGCGGAGTATGTGCTGCAGAAAGGGGATTATATTCTGGCGGTTAACGGGGAGGCTGTGGACAGTAAGTCTGATGTGGTGAAGGCTGTGGAGGAAAGCGATGGGGAGAGCCTGATTCTGACAATCAACAGAAATCAGCAGGTTTTTGACGCGAAGGTGACGCCGGCGCAGAATGAGGAAGGGGAGTATCAGCTTGGTATCTGGATCAGGGATAATGCCCAGGGAATCGGCACTCTGACCTATATGGATGAGCTGGGAAGCTTCGGCGCGCTGGGACATGGGATTCATGACAGTGATACGGGAGAAATTGTTCATCTGGAGCAGGGCAGTCTGTACGAGACGGAGATTCTGGCGGTCAAAAAGGGAGAGGTCGGCTCTCCCGGGGAACTGACAGGGGTAATTGAATACAGGGCTGACCAGCTTCTGGGCGATATTTACCGCAATAATGAATATGGCATTTTCGGGAGCTGCAATTCTGAGCTGCGTTCTCAGCTGATACAGTGGAAGTCTGTGGCTGTGGGTTATCCTGAGGAGGCGGAGACCGGGGATGCGCAGATCATCTGCACGGTGGATGGGGAGAGAAAATATTATGATGTGGAAATTACGGCGGTCCATACAGATTCCTCCGATCAGAATAAGGCGCTGGAGATTACGGTCACGGATCCGGAGCTTCTTACGATCACGGGAGGAATTGTGCAGGGGATGAGCGGGAGTCCGATTATTCAGGGGGATAAGGTGATTGGGGCGGTGACTCATGTGTTTGTAAATTCACCGGAGAAGGGGTATGGGATTTTTCTGACGACGATGCTGGAGCAGTAAACTGCAAAAGAGTCGCTGGGAAATGAAATATCTGTTCCGCTCATGCCGTGCTGGACGCTGCGATGAGCCATTAAAGCAAGAAAAGTGTCAGCAAAGGCTTCCACTTTTCTTTAGTCTCATCTCCGCAGCACAGAAATCGCGAAACAGATATTTCATTTCCCGGCTCTGTTCGGCAGAGTCCGGTACTAATGTGAATAACTGGGGTAAGGGGAAATTGCTGTAAGGGGAAATTGCTAAAAATTTCGTGACTTATGGAAAATGATGGGTTATACTGGAAAGGTATTTTGGGATGCATGAAAGGCGGTAAGTGACATGATAGAAATCAACGATGTGGCGGCGGTGCGGGTGAAGAATATGATTCCCACCAAGAAGATCGGGGAGTATTACGTTCACCAGGGAATTTTTGAGTGGAACGGCGCCACGCCCATGACCCTTGGCATCAATTTTACGGTTCATACACACTTTGGGACATCCTGTGAGCTTTTGCTTTTCCACAATGGAGAGGATGAGCCCTACGCGGTGCTGCCCTTCCCGGAGGAATTTCAGATCGGGGATGTATATTCCATGATGGTATATGGCCTGGACATTTCCAAATTTGAGTATGCCTATCGCATCGACGGGCCATACGAGCCGGCAAAGGGACATATTTTCAATAAGAATGCGGTTCTGCTGGATCCTTATGCCAAATCCGTGGCCTGTCAGGGCACATGGGGGCAGAAGCCGTCCCATTATCACGCAAGAGTGGTATCGGACACCTTTGACTGGCGCAGTGAGCGGCAGTCGGCCCAATCCATGAGCGATCTGATTATTTATGAGCTACATGTCAGAAGCTTTACTCAGAATGAAAATTCCGGGGTCAGACACAGGGGTACCTTCGCAGGTCTGCAGGAAAAGATTCCCTATCTGAAGGATCTGGGAATCAACGCGGTGGAGCTGATGCCCATTTTTGAGTTTGACGAATGTATGAATGCCAGAGAGGTGGACGGAAAGCAGCTGCTGGAGTGCTGGGGGTACAATACAGTCAGCTTTTTTGCGCCCAACGTGGAGTATGCTTCCGTGGATGAAAAGAATTTCGCGGGAAGAGAGTTAAAGGAGCTGATCCGGGAGCTTCACAAGAATGATATTGAGGTAATTCTGGACGTGGTGTTCAACCATACGGCGGAGGGAAATGAGAGGGGACCCTTCTTTTCCTTCAAGGGCTTCGATAATCAGATTTATTACATGCTGACGCCGGACGGCAATTATTATAATTTCAGCGGCTGCGGCAATACCTTAAACTGCAGTCATCCCATTGTGCAGAATCTGGTGACGGAAAGCCTCCGGTACTGGACCATCAATTACCGGGTGGACGGGTTCCGCTTTGACCTGGCTACAATTTTGGGCAGAAATGAGGACGGCTCGCCTATGAACAATCCGCCGTTATTGCGGAGTCTGGCCTATGATCCGGTGTTAAGCCGGGTGAAGCTGATTGCCGAGGCCTGGGACGCGGGCGGTCTGTATCAGGTGGGAAGCTTTCCCGCCAGCAAGCGCTGGGCGGAGTGGAACGGCCGTTACCGGGATGCGATGCGCGGGTATCTGAAGGGAGAAAACTGGATGGCCCATACGGCCATGATGAGCATCTGCGGTTCCATTGACCTGTACGGGGGCTTTGAGTATGATAACGACAGATATGCGGGTTATGATTCCTGTGTCAATTTCTTTACCTGCCATGACGGCTTTACCCTGTATGATCTTTATGCTTATAATGACAAGCATAATGAAAATAACGGCTGGCACAATACGGACGGCAGCGACGACAACCACAGCTGGAACTGCGGGGCGGAGGGGGAGACCTCTGATCCGGAGGTCTTAAGCTTAAGGTACCGGATGATTCGCAATGCGGTAGCCGTTCTGATGTGCAGCAGAGGTACGCCCATGTTCCTGGCGGGGGACGAGTTCGGCAATACCAAGTTTGGCAATAATAACAGCTATTGTCAGGACAATGAAATTTCCTGGCTGGACTGGAGCCTTCAGGAGAAGAATCAGGATTTATTTCAGTTTTTTAAGTTTATGATCCACTATCGCAG
>JAJQID010000146.1 GCA_021199405.1 Lachnospiraceae bacterium | reverse complement strand
CGACTGCACCGGCATCCACACCCATCAGAAAAACCGCGACCGGATATGCGCACAGACCGCCTAATACGGCAGTGCCAAAAACCTCAGCCAGCAGAGTCGCCCAGATCCTGCGCGTCTTCCAGTACATCAGGCCGCACAACAGAGCACCGATCATGCTCCCCGGAAACGCCATCAGACTGCCAAGTCCCAGCAGATTACGCAAAAGGCTCGCGCAAAAGGCCACGCACACGCCATAGCCCGGTCCAAGCACGACCGCGCAGATGATGTTGACCATGTGCTGAATCGGAGCGCATTTACTTCCAAGCACAGGAAAGGAAAACATGCTGCCGACAACTGCGACGGCGCAGAGCAGAGCAGCGGTTACAAGCTTCTGGATGTTGGTTGTTTTTTCATGGTTCTTCTCCTTTGAAATAAATGATAATCGGAGAAACGGCAGATCACAGCGTCGCTTCTCCGCGGTGTATGTACAGACTCCTGGACAACACCACAGTCTGGAAAGGCAGATGCCTTTCCGGAAGGTTCGGTCGGAACTAAATGGTTCCCTCTCACGCCGGAACACGGCTTCCCATCGCTGTGATACAAGGCACAGGGCGCTCCCCCTCTGCCCGCACGGATTACCGTGATCGCAGTTTCCCCGCCATCTCTTTCAAAGGCGGCTGCTCTCCCTCACGGAGTGTTTTATGATACAGGAAACGAGGTTTCCCGCATCATAATTTTTTGTATAATAGGGAAGTCCGGAGAACTTTCCTATATATAAAATTATCATGCAGCGGTTTCGCTGCACCACTACAATGTGAAAGCCGATGACTCCGTGCTTCGCATCTACGCTTCGCTTCGGTCGGCGCTAAACGAACGTCTACTAGACGTTCAGCGCCTCGTCATCGCCGCACACTAAAAAGAGATACCTGAGCGGTATCTCCGAAAAAAGCGACTTACGACTTCCTACGGCGGCATTATCCGCATCAGGTCAAGGGTCGAAGTTTGATGACTTCCTCTCAGCCTGCACCACAGGCTCCCCTGTCTTTTCAGTTTATTATATAGCCTGCCCTGCCAAAAAGCAACCTTATTTGCAAAAATTTATCCTGTAAAAACAGTTTAAAAATTTTTGAATTTCGTGAATATTTATCTCCAGACAGGCAATACTATGACTAATCTCACAGGAAATCACTCCTTATGAGATTCTCATATGCCTTTGCCTCGGATCCCCCTCCGGGGCAGAGGAGAATATGTGACAAAAGAATCCTGTACAAATGATAAATTGAAATACTTATCCTCCCCTTTAGAATCGGGTTCGGCGCGAAGGCGCGCCGGGCCCGGTTTTTTTGCTGTAAAATCAAGGGTTCCGCGGATTACAGAAACATGCCTGAGGAGTTCATCTGGGGCTTATACACCATTTTTACACCAATTAACTGATTCAGGAAACTCAGGAAATATTTCGAAACCGGTTCCTGCTTTTTGCCGCGAGTGTAAACGCCTTCTCCATCGCCGGAGTAAGCTCCGGTGAATCCTCGTCAAAGACAATATCCTTCTCCCTGGCCGCTTCAATCTGCCGAATCTGTTCTTCCGTCAGTTTCTGGTCTTTACTTAAAATAGCAGTCCTGATCATAATAAATGCTCCTTTCTCTGGTCGTCGCCAATCTTGCTGAAATAATGCGAACTTTTTCTTTTCGCTCTGTATACACTACAAACAAAACATCATGCACCATTCCGATCGTATTATAGCGATCTTCATCCTTGCTGTGCTCAATATCATAAACCTCCAGCCTGTTATCATCATTGAATACAAGCATTGCCGTCTCAAAGTCAATTCCATGTTTTTCCACGTTTCGTTGGTTCTTCATATCATCCCACTCAAACTCGATATCGTTCAATTTCAATCACCAGCTTTCCACTACTGCTATAGTAACCATACCATGTTCCTCCCATTCTTGCAAGGATGAAATGTACGGCAAATTCCGTCGCCTCCTGCAAAAGAATCAGGCTCGTATCTGTCATGAAATATTTCCTGCCTGGAACAATCCAGATATTTTCTTCATCTCTCTCGTCTTGACATCAGGAAGGACATGGACATACAAATCCATCGTAATCGACAGCTTAGAATGACCCATAATCGCCTTTAACACCTGCGGTTTCATCCCATTCCCGATACATCTGGCAGCAAAACTGTGCCGGAACAAATCCCAAAGTTTGGATTTCTATCGGCATCGCTTCGCAAAGAGCTTTCTTGAACGTTGTAACGGCATTGCTTTTCTCGCTGATCTGATGGGTCACGAGAGTATTGAAACCACCAGAATTTATTTGCGGAAGGCCGCCACTGAGCAGCGGGAAATCGTTGATAAAATCGTAGACTGGTAAAGCAAAGGCGTATGCAGTCGTTATGATTGCATACGCTTTAAACTTCAAAGAGTTTCAGAAATCTTTTGAAGCTGCCTAACTTTTACAACAATCCTTTCTTGCTCTGCCAGAGGCGGCAATGGCAGTAAAAGCTGCTTAAAAATACTGAACGGAGGAATATTTTTTATTGCCGATCCCTTACTACTTGATTTAGCTGTTTCTTTTAACACATAGTCAAAATACAAAAGGAAATATTCAATATTGATTGGAGCAAATATACGCATTCTCATTAACGCCTGATTAATGATTCCTCGCTCCATATTATCTGGCATGACGTATGTCTCTCCAATTGTCCCAGCACAACTAACGATAATATCTCCAGGCTGAACTTCAAAACCTGACATTTTATCGCTAAAATATCTTTCAGTAATATAATAATCTCCAAGGCAGCAATCTTTCTTGATTGCATTTTTTTGCTCATAAACTTTTATAGTTGATGTTCCCTTTGGTACAAACATACTCTTGGTTAAACTGCTTCCAAACGGGCCTTTACGATATTCTCCGATGTCATTAAGACGGATTACTTCCCATGCGTTTGGCAACTGGAAAGGTATCTCATCGTCAATGCAGCGTTCGATCCCGTCCAGCTTCTCATAATGAGAATTATCCCGTCTGTAGATGACAGATTCATGCTTGTCCCGCTTGATTTTACCAGCTTTGATAAGCCGCTCCTTCTCTGCACGGATGCGCTCCAGCAGAACAGAAGCGGGTTCATCGTTCGGGTCTTGTGGCACAAGTTTTCCCTGAACAGCAAGTTGCAAAATAGATTTCTTGAGCTGGTCGGGGAAATCCTCGTTGTAGCTTGCAAGTGCGCTCTCTTTTTCACCGTAATTTTCAACAAGAGGGAAGGCATCAGCTAATTTCTCCGCTATCCGTTTTTGTTCCTCCGCTGGGGGAATTGGTATAAACAAATTCGAGATAACGGCGGGTTTAAGCGCTGTCTGATTGGTAGAACCCTCACCTTGCTGCTCAAGGTAAGGCTGATAGTATTTCAACACATACAATAAATAGTCCTTATCGACAGAGGCTAACAGCCGAATCACTGTCACATGAGAATCTGGTACAATTACAGAATTATCTATCCGATCGGTATCTTGAAAAATACCAATTCTCCCCAACGTGCCGTTCCCCGTAGAGTTGATGATAATATCTTGATCTTGTAAATACTCCTCCTGAGGATATTTCCCAAATACAGACGGATCAAGATATTTCGCAATCGTCATATCAATTCCGCCAGATTTGACATTACATTTTTGCGCAAAGACCTGAACACCTTTTTGCGCAGAATATCTTGGAGATTTCCCACGCTTTATTTCTTTAGAAACGAGTGAATAGAGCCGCACCCACTCCCAACTATCCGGTATCTCAAACGGCACCTCGTCCGCAATACATACTGGCTCCCGATTGCCAACTTTCTCATAAGGCAAATTATCAGCACCACGGAAGATGATAGAAGGATTCTTTCCCTTCTTAATCTTACCCGCCTTGACCATCGCCGCCTTTTCTGCCCGGATGCGTTCCAGTAATACAGAAGCCGGTTCATCATTCGGGTCTTGCGGCACGAGCTTCCCCTGGACCGCCATCTGCAAGATTGAATTTTTCAACTGTTGTGCTGTCACAGAATGTCGCTCCTTTCCTCGTATCGGCGGCGCTCATTTTCGAGATAGTGTTCCAGTTCCTCTGCAGTAGGAAGTGTGAACTGATACTTCGATGCAAATAGCTGCTTGCCGTCGTTCAACACAGAATATTTGGCTATCGCCTCGTTTTTCTCAGAACAGAGGACAATGCCGATGGTCGGGTTATCGTCCTCACCCTTTTGAAACTCATCAAAAATGCGAATGTAGCTGTCCATCTGGCCAATATCCTGATGGGTCAATTTACCCGTTTTCAGATCGATTAGAACAAAGCATTTCAGAATATAATTATAGAAAACGAGGTCAATATAAAAATGCTCCCCGCCCAGGTTAATGTGCTTTTGTCTCGCTACAAAAGAGAAACCACGCCCAAGCTCCAGCAGAAAATTTTGCAGTTGACCGATCAGTGCCTGCTCCAAATCGCTCTCATAAAAATCATCAGACTGCTTCAGGCCAAGAAAGTCCAGCACATAGGGGTCGTGAATAACATCTTCCGGCTTTTTCCCAGGCTCCAACCTTGAAATTTCTGCGCTTACGGCCTCCTTGTTCCGGCTTGAAAGCAGCCGCTGATAGTAGAAGCTGTTGATCTGCCGCTCAAGCTGCCGTGTGCTCCAATTTGATTTTGCACATTCCTCTACATAGAAGTTCCGGGCATTTTCGTCCTCTACCTTCATAATCATTCGGTAATGCGTCCAGCTCAATTCATCACGCAGTGCGTGACAATTTGGAAAGGTCAGATAAAACTGGCGCATATATCTCAAATTTGTCGGTGTGAACCCTTTTCCAAAATCACGAGCGAGCTGTGCGGACAAATCGGCAATCAGATTCTTACCGTATTCCGCCCGGTCATCGGCACCCTGTTGCTCCACGATACTCTTTCCGATGCTCCAATAAGCACGAACCATGGCAGAGTTTGCTGAGGAATAAACCTGATTTCTGGCAGATTTAAGGATTTCTTTTATGTGATTATAGAACCCAGTATCCATCAATTCATTCATTGGTTTCCTCCATATCGATGCCGAGGATTTCTGTAATTTGAGCCAGAATCCTGTCAATGTCGGCATTCAGGCTGGCACGCTTCTCCTGGTATTGCTGAATCAGTTCCTTGGGCGGCAGGATTTCTTCCTCCTCATGAGGATACCCGCAGAGGTCAATATTGAAGGTTCTATCGGCCAGTTCCTCTACAGTATACCGCTTTGCTTTGTCAAATCCATCAACAGTAATTTCCCGGCGGTTATTCCACCATTCCATAGCCGGGGCAAAGTGTTCCAGCTTCATGGGCTTGGTCTTGGAGAAATTCTTATATCCGTCCGGCATATCCAGACGATAGAACCATGTTTCCTTCGTTGGCCCAGTATGTTCAAAGAATAGTATATTCGTCGTAATAGACGTATACGGAGCGAACACACTATGCGGCATACGAATAATTGTATGAACATTAAACTCGGAAAACAGCTTCTTCTTGATAGCGACCTTCGCATTATCTGTGCCAAACAAAAATCCATCCGGTAAAATTACTGCCGCACGTCCGCCAGCTTTCAGCCGATACATAATAACCGACATAAATAAATCTGCGGTTTCGCTGCTTGCCAGATCTGATGGAAAATGGTTCTTCACCTCCGTTTTTTCACTCCCGCCATAAGGGGGATTCATCAAAATAACGTCAAACTTGTCATCTTCCGTATAGTCAAGGACATCTTTCAACAAGGAGTTGTCATGATAAACTCGTGGAACATCTATGCCGTGCAGCAGCATATTTGTAATACAAAGCATATAAGGGAACTGTTTCTTCTCCACGCCATAGACCGAATTGTCGAAAAGCTCCCGATCGTCAGTATCCTGTATTTTTGTTTCCAGTTCTTTCAGCCAGCTCGTCAAAAATCCGCCTGTGCCACACGCAAAATCCGCGACTGTCTCCCCGATCTGCGGCTGAATCATTTTGGCCATAAAATCCGTAACTGCCCGTGGTGTATAAAAGTCACCGGAAGATCCGGCACTCTGGAATTCCCGAAGTATGGATTCCTAGATTTCTCCGAATGCATGCCTCTCCTCGTAATCGCTAA
>JAJQID010000215.1 GCA_021199405.1 Lachnospiraceae bacterium | reverse complement strand
GCCCAGCATATGCATTCCATAGAGAAACAGGGCCAGGCCTCCCACCATGCTCAAAATATTCAGAAAGCTCATAAAAAACTTTTCCTTTCCCGGAAGGTACTGCTCACAGTAACGTTAGTATATCCCAAAACAAAGAGACGCCCGGAAATCATCAGAAAATTTCCGAGCATCCCTTCCTTTATTTTATTCTAAAAGAAACTGAATTTTTTTCAATCCAATGAAAGTAAAATCTGGGTAAAATATGTGAAAGTGTTGTCAATAGACAGTCAGATGGACAGGCTTGCCTGTCCAGATGGCTGCCTATTAGACAACCAAGACGATATGAGCAAGCAGCGTGATAACGCGGATTGCGAATTTCGTCGTCGATTGCGGGAGCACAATGTGCGAAGCAATCGACTTTCACATAATTCTATGCTCTCCGATAGTCCCCGTCTCCTGGAAAATCTCCCACTCGCAGATATTGACCGCGTGATCTCCCACCTTTTCCAGCCATTTTGCGACCAGAAGCGCATCCACGCAGCCGTCCGGATTGACCGCACCGGAATGGATTTTTGCAATAATATCATTTTTGATATCGTTAAAGCAGCCGTCAATCTCATCGTCATAAGCAATGGTCTGGTTTGCCAGATCCTCGTTGCGCTCCACAAAGGCTGTGACCGCGCTCTTGTGCATCATGACCACCTTTGAGATCATATCATCGATTTCCTTAGAATATTCCTCCAGATCCGCCTGGCTCATCCTGAGAAAAATCTCCGCGATGTCGGCGGCGTGATGGCCGCTGCGCTCCAGATCCGTGACCATCTTTAAGGATGCGGACACCACTCTCATGTCCCGCGCCACCGGAGTCTGCTTGATCAAAAGAGTCAGGCAGCGGGATTCAATGGCCCGCTGCATATCATCAATGATATGATCCTCCTCCCTGATCTGCTCCAGAAGCTCCCCATCCCTCCTGCGCAGTCCCTTTAAGAGCTTCCCGTAGGCATGCTCGATCTGGTCGGACATTTCCAGAAGGGACTGTCTTAATTTGATCAGCTCCCTGTCAAAATTTACTCTTGTCGCCATATTTTCGCTCCCCCTTTTTTCACCCGAACCGGCCTGTGATATAATCCTCGGTGCGCTTATCCTTCGGCCTCTTGAAGATATTTGTGGTGCTGTCAAACTCGATCATCTCTCCCAGCAAAAAGAATGCGGTATAGTCGGACACACGGGCCGCCTGCTGCATATTGTGAGTGACCACGATCACGGTATATTTCTGCTTCAGGCTCTCCATCAGCTCCTCAATCTTCAAGGTGGAAATGGGGTCCAGAGCAGATGTGGGCTCATCCATCAGAAGCACCTCCGGCTCCACTGCCAGAGCTCTCGCGATACAAAGCCTCTGCTGTTGGCCGCCGGACAGGCCAAGGGCGCTCTTTTTCAGCCGGTCCTTGACCTCATCAAAGATGGCGGCGCCCTTTAAGGACTCCTCCACGATCTCATCCAGCTTCGCTTTGTTCTTGATTCCGTGAATTCTGGGGCCGTAAGCGATATTGTCATAAATACTCATGGGAAAGGGATTGGGCTGCTGAAACACCATGCCCACCTTTTTGCGCAGCCTTGTGGTGTCCACCTGTGGGGAATAAATGTCCTCCCCGTCCAAAAGCACCTCTCCGGTAATTTTGCAGTTTGGCACCAGATCATTCATGCGGTTCAGACATTTCAGAAAGGTGGACTTGCCGCAGCCGGAAGGGCCAATGAAGGCGGTGATGCTGTTTTTTTCCATGTCCATATCCACGTCCTTCAAGGCGTGGTTATCACCATAGTAGAGATTCAGATTTCTGATTTTAAAAGAAGTTTCCATATAATATAAGTCTCCTGTTTCCAACGATTCACAGCCTGATAGGCTCACTTTCTCCTCGTCACATCGAACTTCGCCGTCAGCGCCTTGGTTGCGAAATTGATCAGAAGGACAATGACAATCAGCACCAGCGCAATGCCAAAGGCCGTGTCATATTCTGCTTTGGACATATAAAGGTAAAGGGCGATGGTCAGAGTCCCGCCGGAGGACAAAAGCTTTCCGGGCAGGTCCGTGACGCTCTTTAACAGGCTGTTGTCGCTGCCGCCAGTGAATAAAAGCGCCGCACTTTCTCCTACAATTCGGCCGATGGCCAGAATGACGCCGGTCACAATACCGGGCATGGCGGAGGGAAGCAGAACGGTGCGGATCATGTACCACTTGGTGGCGCCCATACCCAGCGCACCGGTACGGTAAGATGCCGGCACCGTTTTGAGCGCCTCCTGCGTGTTTCTGGTAATCAGCGGCAGCACCATGATGGTCAGAGTCAGGGAACCTGTCAGAATGCAATATCCCCAGATGGAGCCAAACAGCATAAAGCCGAACAGGCCGTAGATAATGGAAGGAATGCCGGACAGAGTTTCAGTGGTAAACTCCACGATACGGGTAAACCTGCCCTCCTTCGCGTATTCATTTAAGTAAATAGCGCTGCCAACGCCCACAGGTGTGGCAATGAGCAATGTCAGGGCTACCACCAGAAGTGTATTGATAATGTTGCCGGCAATCCCCACAGTGCCGTTTCTGAAGCTGGGTGCGGTGGTCAGGAAGGTCCAGTTCACCACACCAATTCCGCGATAAGCTACATACAGAATGATCCCCGCGATCAGCGCCACCGCGAAAAATGCGCAGATATATATCAGTGCCAGCAAAATGGTGTCCCCGATCCGGGGCTTTTTCCCGAGGACAGAGAGCGTCGGAATGGTGATATCTTTTTCGTTACCCATGATCCTCCTCCTTCTTTTTCAGCCCTTTGGTCAGTGCCACATTGATAATCATGATAAAAATAAACAGCACAAGTCCAATGGTAAAGAGCACCTGTCTGTGGGTTCCGGAAGCGTATCCCATCTCGGAGACGATTGCTGTCGTCAGAAAACGCACAGAATTGAAGGGCAGCGGCACATTGACAGAGGAACCGGAAACCAGTGTGATAGCCATGGCCTCGCCGATGGCTCTCCCTACGCCCAGCACAATGGCAGAGATGATGCCGGAATGGGCCGCCGGGATGGTGACCCTGAAAATGGTCTGCACCGGGCTGGCTCCCAGCGCCAGAGAAGCGCTTCTCAGTTCCATCGGCACCGCCTTTAAGGAGGAGGTGCTGACATTGATTACCGTCGGCAAAATCATGATCGCCAGCACAATCACCGCCGAAATCAGATTCGCGCCGCCGGTATACTGATGTGTAGTGCTGCCCGCAAAAACGAAGCGCTCCAGCTTATACATCAGAGGCTTTAAGAGATAAATGCCCAACAGGCCATACACAACGGATGGAATGCCTGCCAGAAGTTCCACCGCCGGCTGCACCACCTTCACCAGATTTTTGTGGGCCACCTCGGCAATAAAGACCGCAGTCAGAAGCCCCACCGGCACACCCAAAAGTATGGCCAGAGAGGTTCCCACGATAGAGGTAAGAATAACCAGCAGGATACCATATTTCGGCTCCGCCGCTGTGGGAGCCCACTCCGTAGAAAAGAGAATCTCTTTGATTCCCACGGTAAACAGGGCCGGGAGTCCGTTTCTGACCATATAGATGCAGATCGCCGCAACGGCCACAATGGCCGCGGCCGCGCAGACCGTAAAGATAATCTGTGCCGCGACCTCGGCCATTGCCCTGTCTTTTCTGCTTCCGTTGATCGAACCTGTTCCCGTTTTTTCCAATTGTCTGTTCGTATTTTTCATTGCAGGATGTTCGTTCATCATTTACAAATCCTTATGTTATCTTCCTCTTAGTCCACAGTGATCAGGCCGACTTCCTGTGCTACCGCCTTGCCCTCGTCGCTGTACACAAACTCAAACCAGGCCTGAACCGCTTCGCTCTGCTCGGAAATCTCGCCGTTGGTGGCCATCACAAAGGGTCTGCAAAGGAAGTAATCTCCCGCAACGATGTTCTCCTCCGTTGCTTCCACGCCGTCCAGCTTCACAGCGACAACCGTGTCATTGATGCTGTCCAGAGAAGCGTAGCCAATGGCTCCTTCAGTTGCCGCTACGGTTGCGATCACCGCGCCGGTAGAGTCAAGCTCAGAAGCGTATGCGCAGACATCCTCAATACCAAGCAGCTCTTCAAAAGCTCCTCTGGTGCCGCTGCCTGCCTCACGGCCGATCACTACGATGGGAGTGTCGCTGCCGCCAAGCTCGGACCAGTTGGTAATCTCACCGGTATAGATGGAAACCAGCTCCTCCTGAGTCAGATCATCAACCGTGTTCGCCGGGTCTACTACCACCGCGATACCGTCGATGGCTACGATATTCTCCACCGCGCCGCTCTCCATCTCAGCATCCTTCAGATTTCTGGAAGAGTTGCCGATATCTACAGAACCGGCAATCACCTGCTCAATCCCCGCGCCGGAACCCACATACTCGGCAGTCACCGTGATATTGGGATTGATCTCCGCGTAGGTCTCAATCAGAGCGCTGACATATTTTTCCATGGATGTGGAACCGGACATGGACACCTTGCCGCTGACTAAGGCTGCCTCCTGTGTGCTTTCCGTTTCTGCCGCAGCCTCACTGGAAGAACTGCTCTCGGAGCTGGAGCTGGCCTCAGAGCTGGAGCTTGTGCTCGAGCTTGAACTGCTGGTGCTCGTACTGCTGGAGCTGGAACCGCATGCCGCCATGGACATGGTCATTGCCATTACAGTTGCAAATGCAACTACTTTTTTGAATTTCATATTTTCCTCCCTGATATGTACAATGTATTCTTTTTCGTGTACGAATGCATTGTACTACAGGGGGCAGTTTACAAACTATCAGAGGAAGGTAAAATGGAAATGTGGAAATGTAAAATGGATGTAAGAAGCTCATTCATATCAAATTTTGAGCTTTGGATAAGAAATAACTGAGGCGGATAAAAAAGGAAACTGACAGGGGTGCCGCTAACACCCCTTCTTATCCAGCTCCTTTAATATCCCGCTGGTCAGCACCAGCGCCAGCACAAATGCAAGGATGTCCGCCAGCGGCTGAGAAAGCTGCAGTCCCCGAAGCCCCAGAACACTGGGAAGAACAGCCAGCACAGGAATCAGGAAAAGTCCCTGTCTGGCGCAGGAGATAATGGATGCGCGGACACCATAGCCAATGGACTGAGAAAACATATTGCACATGGTATAATAGCCCCAGAGCGGCATAGTGAGAAGCTGGGCGCGCAGAGCAAAGGTGCCGATGGCAATGACCTCGGCGTCGTCCTTTCTGAACAGCGCGATAATATTCCCGGAAAACAGCATGGAGATCCCGCACATGACAATCAACGCAATGGTCATGACCTTCACGCCAAACCAGAATGATCTTTTAACCCGATCAATTTTTTTCGCGCCGAAATTAAAGGCGCAGACCGGCTGGAAGCCCTGACCGAAGCCCACCACCGCGGAATTAATAAACATGGTAAAGCGGGACACGATGGACATGGCTGCCACCGCCGCGTCCCCATACTGCCCGGCAATAGAATTCAGCATCACGGAAGAAACGCTGGCGATCCCCTGCCTTGCAAGAGAAGGAGCGCCAGTGTACAGAATCCGGCCGTACATCCCAAAGGATGGCCGGAAATTGCGCGGCGTAATATGAATCGCGTCTTTGTGTGTATTGCACATCATCAGCAGAATACAGAAGCTGACAAACTGAGAAAAGCCCGTGGCTGCCCCCGCGCCCGCGGTGCCCATGTCAAACCCAAAAATCAGAATCGGATCCAGAATCATATTTAAGATCCCGCCGATGGTGATCCCCACCATGGCATAGGAGGCCAGCCCCTGGAAGCGAAGCAGATTATTCATAATGAATGAGCACATCATAAACGGAGCCGCCAGGAAAATATATCGGGCGTACGCCTCCGCATAAGGAGCAATAGTCTCCGTAGAGCCAAGGAGCATGACGATATTGTGCATCTGCGTTGAACCAAGCACCGCCACCACACAACCGAGGGCAAAGCCCGTACCCCAGGCCACCGACGCATACCGCCTGGCCTCCTCTTCCTTCCCTGAGCCCAGCAGCCGGGAAATATTGTTGCCCGCTCCCATGCCGATCATGAACGCGAAGGCCTGGATCAGCGCCATGGCGGAATAGATAATTCCCACTGCCCCTG
>JAJQID010000164.1 GCA_021199405.1 Lachnospiraceae bacterium | reverse complement strand
TTCTTCGCGAAAATTTTGCCATTTTGCGCTAAAAAACATTTATAAGTGGCCTAAGGGCCAAATCGGACGAATTGTACGAATCGCGCGATTTGAGCGAAATGTATTTGGAGTGATGATTATCTCATGAATTTAGAGGGTGCGTAAGGTACTTGCAATGGAGTGTTTACTTTGGTTCCTCCTATGCACCTACCTTTCTCATCAGCCCGGAGAAGCCACGGCAGCCACGAGCCTGCATCTTGCCGAGCTGTTAGGGAACACAGGATTCTTTGAGGTAGGGGAGCTGAACGGGATATTAAGGAAAGCAGCCCATGTGGTTACGTTCGCTGTCCTCGCCTTTCTCTTATATGCTACACTGGATGCATGGAAGATGAGTAAGGTGTGGATAGGATGTGTGTTTGTCTGGGCTGTGGTTGATGAGGTTACTAAAGTATTTGTGCCGGGGCGTCACTGTAGTATGTGTGAAATTGGGCTTAATATGATTGGAATGATGGTTGGAATTGTGGTTGGGATGATAGTGTGATGGTAAGCGCTTAATAAAGTAACGTATCTGTGAACTTTGCATGAAAGTTACACTAAATATGGAAAATCCAATATCTATGCGGATATAAGATGATCCTGACAGAATTATTTTGGTGTAACAGTTGCACTAAAACAGCTTTTTTCATGGATCAATTTTACCGGCAAAATTCGTGATGACACAGTTAATGCCTTATATAGATGTTTGCATTGCCAATGAAGAGGATGCAGATAAAGTTCTTGGTATCAAACCAGAAAACAATGATGTTGAATCCGGAAAACTGAACAAAGTGGGATACGAATCTGTTGCAAAGGAGATTTGTGACCGATATGGATGCAGATATGTTGCCATAACGCTTCGTGAGAGTTATTCCGCCAGCATGAACGGCTGGAGCGGCATGCTTTACAGTAAAGAGAAAGTGAAGGCCTATTTTTCAAGAAAGTACGATATTCAGATTGTAGACCGGGTTGGTGGCGGAGACAGCTTTGGAGTTGGGTTGATATATGGACTGCTTACCGGAAAGCCTTGTCAGGATGTCATTGAGTTTGCAGTGGCAGCCAGCTGTTTAAAGCATACCATTGAAGGGGATTATAACAGAACTACGGTGGCTGATGTTGAGAACCTTCTGAATAATGGTGGAGGAGGGAGAGTGCAGCGATAATTATGATTGGTGTTGGCTCATAAATGGGTCGTTCTGGCAAAGGTCAGATATTTCGCGTCATGCAATATAGGGATTCCTGAAACATGGACTTGAATGCCGTATCTTCAGCATCAATGCACCAGCTTAATGTCTGCCAGCATCATTTATAACACCAGATATCACATGAAATGCGGATATGATATCCGCTGAGAAGGAGGAAAATACCATGATGAAGCAACTGTCAGATTATGAACCTTATGAAAATTACTACCATTTTGTGGGTTCGGCAAAGTACAGAAAGAATTTGTTTTACTCTGAGGATATTCGATTGAGTCTGCAAAAGATTATTCAGGAGGTTTTGGAAAAGAAGGGAATAGAAGTTGCGGCGGTGACTGTAGCCTATAACCATGTTCATGTCTTATTGAGGTCAGAATTGTCTCCAAGCCAGATTGGGATGACATTATTCGGAGCTTCGTCCCGGTTTCTGCGCCAGGAATATCCCATACTGGTTCAGGAAGCGGAGAAGGGTTTATGGGGAGGGAGATCCTGGAAAGCAATCAGGGATGAAGCGCACCTGGAACATTGCAGATCCTATATTCAGAGACATTTGCCGGATAACACAAAGATGGATGAGGCGATATGAGCTTACAGTTTTTTTGGGGATGGCTGGATAGAAAAGCTTTTGTGAGATAATTAGAACCAAAAAGATGGAATAAAATATAGCACGGTGATGTCGGACCCGGAGCAGTGCTGCAGGCTTCTGGCACTGGTGCTGGATATGGAGATTGAGACAGTCACTGTACACCGGAAAAAATGGAGCCGCTGCAGAAAGATCAGAAATCATCTTTGTGCAGCGGCTTCTACAGTATTCGACAAATTTAATAAAAATTTTACAGAATAGACGATATATCGTCCCCAAATTACAATGATTTGTGGTATTCTTTTTTACAGAGCTGACTTGTCAGCTACTAACGTAAAAGGAGGCCAGACATTGGACGCGGAGCTAAAGCTTTTATTAACTTCCGCGAATGAGAAAACACAGTACGATACTTATGCCAAAAATCTGCTGTCACGGAAAAGCATTTTAGCCTGTATTCTGACAGCAGTGGTGGAGGAATTCAAAGGGATGACGCCCAGGGAGGCGGAGCAGTTCATTGAAGGAGAGGTTCATGTGGGGGATGTGCCGGTGGCGCCGGGTATGACAAATGTAGAGCAGATGACCGAAGGGCAGGCAGGCGCCGGACAGTCACAGAGTGGAAACCGGATCGTGGGTCTCAATACCGTTCAGCAGGAAATCAGCGAAGGCACAGCGGTCTTTGATATTCTCTTTTACGTCAGACAGCGGGACGGACTCTCCCGGATCATCATGAATCTGGAAGCGCAGAAGGATGAACCTTCCGCATACTATATCGTGAACAGGGCAGTTTTTTATGGGAGCAGACAGATTTCTTCCCAGAAGGAACGTGATTTTACCGGTGATAATTTTAATGACTTAAAACAGGTCTATAGTGTCTGGGTCTGCATGAACATGAAGGAGTGTTCCTGGAACCACATACATCTTACGGACGAGCCGCTCTTAGGCTGTCACTGCTGGAAAGGAGATCGAGATCTGTTAAATATCGTGCTGCTGGGTGTGCCGAATGAAGTTCCGCAGCGAGAGGCCGGCTATGAACTGCATCGATTATTATGCGCGCTGTTCAGTGTTGGGCTGAGCTGGGAGGAACGGGTTGATATACTGGAGAATGAGTATTTTATAGATGCAGGGGCTGAATTTGGGAAGGAGTTGAAGGAAATGTGTAATCTGAGTCAGGGAATTTTAGAGCGAGGAATTGAGCAAGGAATTGGCCAGGGAATTAGCCAGGGTGAGCGGCGGATGGCAGATCTGATCCTAAGGCTGAATGAAACTGACAGGGCGGATGAAGTGATAAAAGCGGCCTGCAATGAACAGTACCGGAAGAAACTTTACATGGAGTTTGGAATGTAACAGCAGGATTTCCGGATTATGGCAGAAAAGGGGGTTATACATTACCCTTATGTCGCTTTAATCACATAATCGAAAGTAAGGTGCAGTGCACTGAAGTTTCGATTTTACGTAGCTGAAAATTTGCCTGAAAAAAGATTTGACAAATAAATATCTTCGTGCTATTATATGACGGTAGCGCTGCTGTGGCTCAGTCGGTAGAGCGTCACATTGGTAATGTGGAGGTCACGAGTTCGATTCTCGTCAGCAGCTTTTCAAAAGCTGAGGCGCGCAAAATGGGGAAAGACTTTGGTGGATGGTTGCATTCATGATAAGACTTTCCCCATTTTGTGTTTGACGGGATTCTCTTCCATTCATCAACAGGGACAAAGCCATGAACATCTTTGGAATTATACTGAAAAAACTAACGTCATTTCTGCTGCGCTTTATTATCATCGCCCTTGCGGTTCTGATTGTCTGTGCTGGTGCGGGAACCTTTATTTTATATAAATATTCGGAAAGCGTTCTGGGGACTTCCCTTGGAGCCCTGTATCAGGAAGCGAAGACCGCGGTTGAGGAATCCACGGAGGAGGATTTCCGCTTAAACCAGACCAGCTATATTTATGACGCGAACGGCGATCTGATGACCAGCCTGTCCGCCGGCTCTTCTCAGAATTATGTGGCATACGAGGATATTCCGGAGAATGTGATCAACGCTTTTGTGGCTATTGAGGACAAGACCTTCTGGACAAACCAGGGCTTTGAGCTGAAAGCCATTATCCGGGCGACCTGGTCTTACATTACCACAGGAGAGTTTACCCAGGGAGGGTCCACGATCACGCAGCAGCTGGTCAAGCTGACCTTTTTGAGCTCCGAGAAAACCATTGCCCGCAAGGCAAAGGAAATTATCATGGCTTACTATGTTACGCAGAAATACAGTAAGGAGCAGATCATAGAGTGGTATGTGAACCAGTGCTGTTTTGCCAACGGGATTTACGGCATTACAGATGCGGCCTGGTGTTATCTGGGAAAGAGCCTGGATGAGCTGACGCTGGGGGAGGTCGCCTATCTGTGCAGTATTCCCAATCTGCCGGAGTATTATAACCCCTGGACGTACCCTGAGAACGCCATCGACAGGATGAAGCTGATATTGCAGGATATGTATGAGGAGGACTATATTACGGAGAGTGAGTACCATGAGGCCCTGCGCTCCACCATTAACCTTCAGTATAATACCATCGATTCGGACTATGATGACACCATCAGCTACGCTATTTATTGTGCGGCGGAGTATCTGATGGAGCTGAATGGCTTTGAATTCTGCAATGAATTTGAGACGACTGAGGCTTATGAATCCTACTGGACGTCCTACAATGAAGCCTACTCTGAGGCAAAGGATCTGCTGTATACCGGAGGGTACAGCGTTTACACCAGCATTCAGCCGGATGTGCAGAAGATTTTGCAGACGCAGATCGACAGCCTGCTTTCCTTTGACAGCACGCTGACTTCGGAGGGAGTCTATAATCTGCAGGGCTCCGCCACGGTGATCGATAATGCCGCCAATAAGGTGATTGCCATCAGCGGCGGGCGCAGCCAGTATGACCTGGAAAATAATTACGGAATCAACCGGGCGTTTCAGTCCACCCGGCAGCCGGGTTCCGCCATCAAGCCGATTCTGGTCTATGGACCGGCGGTGGACAATGGATATACCGCGGATTCTATCTTATATAATATTGACGTTCAGGCCGCATATGATTATTACAATGCGGGGACAAAGGGCGTGGACAGCATGACGGGCACGGCTTATTCTCTGGCCAGGGCGGTGGCTTATTCCTACAACGCCTGCGCTGTTTATCTTTATAATAAAATCACGCCTGAGGTGGGGCTGTCCTATGCCCGCAGGCTTGGTCTCAATCATTTATCCCCGGAGGACAACGGCCTTTCTGCCGCGCTGGGAGGCCTGACCTATGGCACAAACACGCTGGAAATGGCGGGGGCTTATTCCGCTTTTGCCTGCTTTGGGGCGTACACCAAACCGGACTGTCTGCTTTCCATTCTGGATGCGGAAGGGAATGAAATCTACATCCAGGCAGAGGCGGTTCAGGTTTTTGAAGAGGACACGGCCAGGCAGATGGCGCAGATTATGGAGGGGACGATTACCTATGGAACCGCCAGCTCTATGGAGTGGGAAACCTACTCCTCCGAGCATGCGGCGGGAAAGACCGGCACCACGCAGGTCAGCGCGGACGGCTGGTTTTGCGGCTTCACGGACCAGTATACCATCGCCGTGTGGGTGGGAACGGACGACAACACCATGGTGGAGGGGATGGCCGGAGGCACTTATCCGGCGTCCATCTGGCGCAATACCATGTCCTGGCTTCTGGCCAATAAGGCTGAGAGGGTGGAGAGGTCGGTGTTTGACTGATGGAGTGTCAGGAAAGAGAGGAAAGGAATTTCTGATGAAAGAAAAAGATACCGCGTCGCGTAACGAGCAGATGCTGAATGCTCCGGTGGAGGTGATTATCCCGAAGCTTGCAGTTCCCACGATTATATCCATGCTGATTACGTCTATCTACAATATGGCGGATACTTTTTTTGTAAGCCAGCTTGGCACTTCTGCTTCCGGAGCGGGAGGAATTATTTACTCCGCGATGTCGCTGATTCAGGCTTTTTCCTTCATGATCGGCATGGGCGCAGGAAATAATATTTCCCGATTATTGGGGCAGGGGAAAGAGGAAGAAGCAAAGCGCTATACGTCCGTCTCATGGTTTACAAGTCTTGCACTTGGATGCGTGGTCGCAGTGCTCGGTATGACGCAAATGCACAATATTGTCATGTTGCTTGGCTCTACGGAAACGATTGCGCCCTATGCGGAAGATTACGCGCGCTTTATTTTTCTGGCAGCGCCATTTATGATGTGTTCTTTTACGATGAACAACCTGCTTCGTTTTCAAGGACTTGCCAGCTACGCCATGGCAGGAATTACAACAGGCGGTATCCTAAATATCATTCTGGATCCC